>DAIDIB010000041.1 GCA_027459575.1 Gammaproteobacteria bacterium
AAACAGCGAACAATTAGGAATTACACATTCACAAGTACAGAAGGTAAAGGATTTATTGGGTGGCGGTAGAATGGATGAGGTAACCATCAAGAAAATGCAATCTGGTGATTTAAGAGTAGCAGCAGAACGTGGTGGCAAAGAAGCAGAGCGTTTTCCAAAAGATCGCCGCTTTTGTGGAAAAGTTTAAGGGTGTTGGCGGTAAAGTTTAAATTAATTATTAAATATAGGTAAAGCAAGTTATTGAAAGACTGAGGTCAAATCTTAAGCTGACTATTATATAAACAGAATAATACTAACAGAGATATTTATTATCAATCTTATTTCCTGTATTATTCGCGGTATCACATTATCCGCGAATCATGCTTAGGTCGTCAGATAGTCGCAATACAATCAAGCAAGATTTTTAGGCTTAAAACTAATAATAACCTCAAAAGGAGTGTTTATGATCTATCGATTTATATCTGTAATTCTAGTCAGTGCAATATTGCTAACGGGATGCGCAACAGTGAGTCATGTTCCAATGGACAAGCAAAATTCAAAAGTAATTAAAACGGTATACGTAAATCCAGAAATAAAAAAACCTGCTACAATGTATGAGTTTGCAAGTGGCGCACAATTTGGTTTGCTAGGTGGTGCGGTAGGTGGCTTGCTATCTGGGGTAGCAAGCGCCAAAGAAGCTATGACGACGCAACAATTTGCGGAGAAGAATAACATTGAGATACAAAAAATTGTGTATCAGCGCTGGATCAATCAAATAAATAGTAATTCCAGATTTAAATTATCGAATAAAAATGCAGACGCAACTTTGGTAACAGATATTGTTTTGTATGGAATAAGTATTCCACACGGTTTTTCAACAGATTATGTTCCCGTATTATTCATTAATGCAAAGTTGATGCGAGATGATAAAATTATTTGGCAAGACAGCGAACAAGTATCGTGTTTAGCTAATGGAATGCCGCGATATAAAATGGATCAAATTATTAGTGATCCTAAAAAATTATACGCGATGTGGGATAAAGCATCAGAGAAAATTATTAATGAAATGTTGGCTGATATGAACAAATAGCGCAATGGTAGAAACTGGGGCTGTACTAAAAAATGCATAACCCGCGCATGGTCAATTTAGATTCAGAAATGAGTTTGTAAGCTTCGATCTGAAATTTTGCCAAAATTTGCTTGACATACAGCACGCTGCGGATAGAATTGGCCACGCAATTCAATGCGGGAGTAGCTCAGTTGGTAGAGCACAACCTTGCCAAGGTTGGGGTCGCGAGTTCGAGTCTCGTCTCCCGCTAAAAGATTATACCTCGTACGGCTGGGTGGCAGAGTGGTTATGCAGCGGCCTGCAAAGCCGTGGACGCCGGTTCGATTCCGACCTCAGCCTCAATAGTTTTTAGTTAGCCCGGGTGGCGGAACTGGTAGACGCAAGGGACTTAAAATCCCTCGGGACCTGGTCCTGTGCCGGTTCGATTCCGGCCTCGGGCAAATTATGGTACAGTTAGTCATATGACCTTCGTCGTTACTGAAAAATGCATACGCTGTAAGTACACGGACTGTGTTGAAGTATGTCCGGTCGATTGCTTTTATGAAGGCCCCAATTTTTTGGTGATCAATCCGAGCGAATGCATTGATTGCGCATTGTGTGAACCAGAATGCCCGGTAAACGCCATTTATTCAGAAGATGACTTACCGGAAAAGTATCAGAACTTTCTGGGTCTCAATGCCGAGTTGGCAGAAAAATGGCCAGTCATTAATCGAATGAAAGCCGCTCCTGCTGATGCGGATGAGTGGAAAGAAAAAGAAGATAAGTTGCAATATTTAGAGAAAGATTGGCCTAAATAACTCCATGAAAATTCTTGCCCTCGATACCTCCTCAACTGCCTGTTCGGTAGCATTATACGTCAATGGCACGATCACCTCACTGCATCGTGTTGCGCCTATGCAACAAACCAATCTGTTGTTACCGATGATTGAGGAGATATTAGCAGGTGCGCGCGTTACGCTAGCGGAATTAGACGCGATTGCTTACGGAACAGGGCCTGGCAGCTTCACTGGCATGCGCATTGCTAGCAGCACCACACAAGGACTGGCATTTGCCGCAAATTTACCTGTAATACCCGTTTCTTCGCTAGCAGCGATTGCCCAGGCGGCGCAAATGAGTGATGGGGCGTTAAATCAAGCCTATCTGGTCGCGGTTGACGCTCGCATGGGGCAGATTTATTGGGGCTATTATACGACTGATAACACTGGTCACGTGACGCTGGCAGGGGAGGAAACCGTGTGTTTTCCAGCAGACGCGACGCTAGCTGAGCCAAAAGCACCAAACTACGCCGGGGTGGGCGATGGCTGGCAACCCTATGGCGAAATCCTCTGTCAGGCACTCGGCTTTAAGCCCAACACGATAAATCCCGCCCAATTACCCACCGCTGAAGCCATCTTAAAGCTCTCCTTGAACTATTTTAAGCAAAATAAGCAAATTTCTGCAACAGAAGCTTTGCCTTCCTACCTCATAAAGCGTTAGAATTTTATCAGCATCTACCCCTTTGTTGGAGAATATATGAGCGGGCCACAAAACGGTGAAACACAAAAAATTATCGACCAGATAAAAGCTTACATAAAAAAAAATGCACCTGCCAACGAAGTGGAGTTATTAACCACTTTCGCACAGCGTTATTTTAATGCCGTACCACTAGAAGATTTAAGAGACCGCAGCATCGCGGAACTGTATGCCATCATGTTATCGCACTGGCGTTTTATACTGGTGCGCGCGCCAGGCGAATCAAAAATCCGGATTTTCAATCCCACCAAAGAAAATGACGGTTGGCAATCTACGCATACTGTTATTCAACTATCACATGATGACATCCCGTTTTTAGTCGACTCCATACGCATGGTGATCAATCGTTACGGTTGGCAAATTCACAACATTATTCATTTCGGCGGTCTCAAATTAAAACGTGACAAGACACACCGAGTCACTGCTATTTTACAGACGGGCATAACGGAAGATGACGCATTTAGCGAAGCGCCGATTTATATCGAAATCGATCGTCTAAGCGTTGAAAGCGACATGAGCGAATTAAAAGCCGATATTGAGCGTGTGCTGGCGGATGTGCGCGCATCGGTAGTGGACTGGCGCAAGATGGTAGGGCGAGTCGAAGATTGCCTGCGTGAAATGGATAATAGCCCACCGACACTTAATTCCGCGGAAGTCACAGAATCGCGTGATTTTTTACGCTGGCTGATCAACAACAATTTTACTTTCCTTGGCGCGCGTGATTATAAGTTAATTGGCGATGGCACGAGTCGCGCACTGCAAGTTATTCCCGGGTCTGGCCTGGGAGTGCTGCGTGATGAAACCACTGGCGCCATGTCGAAGAGCTATTCTGAATTGCCGCCACAAGCGCGCAAAATGGCGCTGTCTAACGATATTTTGATTATCGCGAAAACCAACACCACCGCGACGGTGCATCGGCAGGCCTACACCGACTACATCGGCATTAAGCGCTTCAATGCCAAAGGCGAGCTGATTGGTGAACGACGGTTTATCGGGCTTTATACCTCCACGGCTTATCATTCAAGCCCACGTCAAATTCCTTTTTTACGACACAAGGTTGACAAGATTATTAAAGATTTAGGGTTCCCACCCGATAGTCACGATGGCAAAGAAGCGGTACATATTTTAGAAACTCTGCCACGTGATGACTTGTTTCAGGCAACGCATGAAGAATTAATGGCGATGACCATGGCCATTATTCAGCTGAAAGAACGTAAAATTGTGCGCTTGCTGGTGCGCCGTGACGCTTACTATCGTTATTTTTCCTGTCTGGTGTTCGTGCCGCGTGATGTGTTTACCACCGATCTCGCCAACGCCATGCAAGAAGTGTTAATGAAATCATTCAAAGGGCTGGAATCCACCTTCACAATTTATTTCTCTGACTCCATGCTCGCGCGTATACATTTTCTGGTGCGCGTGAATCCAAAAGTTCATCTGGATTACAACGTCAATGAAATCGAAAATGAGCTGGCTGACTTGTCGCGCTCATGGAATGACAGACTAAAAGTCGCGCTGGTCACGCATTTTGGCGAATCTGAGGGGTTGCGTCACTACGCCAAGTACAGTAAAGCCATCCCCACCAGTTACACAGAATCTTACACGATAACAGAAGCAATCAGAGACATTGAAAAAATCAACTCGCTGACGGATAACGATCCGCTAGGCATGATTATCAGCAAATCAAACGGCGGCAATCGTCTGCGATTAAAACTTTTCCATAGCAAACAAAGCATCGTGCTGTCAGATGTGTTGCCCATCCTTGAAAACATGGGTTTGCGCATCATTGGCGAACAACCGCACGAATTTAAATTTAAAGATGGCACGCGTATCTGGATTAATGATTTTGATATGGAATACGCGCTAAATAAAGAAATTGACACTAACGACATCAAAGATATTTTCGAAAGCGCGTTTGTGAAAATCTGGTATGGTGATTCGGAAAACGATGGATTTAACCGCCTCGTGCTTGATGCCAATTTAACCTGGCAAGAAACTGCGATGTTACGCGCGTACACTAAATATTTGCGGCAAACTGGTTTTACCTTCAGCCAGAGTTATGTCGAACAAGCCTTGTTTAATAATCCAGATATCACTAAAGCATTGGTGCAGTTATTCATCCTGCGCTTTGATCCCTCATACACAGCGAATGATCGAGTCGAAATTCCCGAGATTATCAAATATATCGAAGGCGAACTTGAAAAAGTGGCAAGCCTTGACGAAGACCGCATTTTAAGACGCTTTCTTGAGGTTATTCAGGCGACCATTCGCACTAACTATTTTCAGCCGGACACTGGCGGCGCGCCAAAATCTTATCTTTCATTCAAGCTGGATCCACACGCGCTTTCCGATTTGCCCCTACCATTGCCTAAATTTGAAATTTTTGTTTATTCGCCTCGCGTGGAAGGTGTGCATTTACGCGCGGCGAGCGTTGCGCGCGGTGGTCTACGCTGGTCAGATCGACGCGAAGATTTTCGCAAAGAAGTGCTAGGCCTAATGAAGGCGCAACAAGTAAAAAATACCGTGATTGTTCCCGAAGGAGCGAAAGGTGGCTTTGTCGTAAAATCGCCTAAAATCGCGCAAATGAGTCGTGACGATTATTTGAAAGAAGGTATTGCCTGCTATTCCATTTTCATTAGCGGGTTACTTGACATCACCGATAACATCATCGAAGGAAAGGTGGTACCACCGACGAATGTCCTGCGTTACGACGATGACGATCCTTACCTCGTTGTCGCGGCGGACAAAGGCACCGCGACTTTTTCTGACATCGCTAACGGCATCGCGCAAAAATATAACTTCTGGCTGGATGACGCGTTCGCTTCTGGCGGATCCGTCGGTTATGACCACAAAAAAATGGGCATCACTTCTCGTGGCGCATGGGTGTCTGTGCAGCGCCATTTCCGTGAACTGGGAATCAATCCATCACAAGATGATTTTACCATCGTGGGCATCGGAGATATGGCTGGGGATGTATTTGGCAACGGCATGTTGATGTCAAAACATATCAAGTTAGTCGCGGCATTTAATCACATGCATATTTTCCTGGATCCCAATCCAGACGCCGCGGCAAGTTTCGAAGAACGTAAACGCCTATTTAATTTGCCACGCTCCGCCTGGTCTGACTATGACCCTAAACTGATTTCCTCTGGCGGCGGCGTGTTTAACCGTTCCGCCAAATCAATCAAGTTATCACCGGAAGTGAAGGCACTGCTGAAAACCGAAAAAAACAGCATGGTACCAAACGAATTAATACGGGCGGTTTTGTGCGCGAATGTGGATTTGATCTGGAATGGCGGCATTGGCACCTTCTTTAAAGCCACCACCGAATCACATGCTGATGCGGGTGATCGCACTAACGACGGCATTCGAGTGGACGCGCCAGAAATCGGCGCGCGCGTGATTGCGGAAGGCGGCAATCTGGGCATGACTCAATTAGCACGAATTGAATATTCGCTTAACGGTGGCATTGTTAACACGGACTTTATTGACAACTCCGCTGGCGTGGATTGCTCCGATCACGAAGTCAACATGAAAATTTTATTCAATCGTCTGGTCATGGACGGGACAATCAGCTACGAGCAACGTAATAAAATGCTGGAAGAAATGACGAATGACGTGGCGGATCTGGTGTTGATCGACAACTATGAACAAACACAGATGCTGAGTCTTGAAGCATCCGTCGCGCAACAAACCATCGACTTGTTCCGCTATTATATGAATCATCTGGAAAAAATGGGCAGACTGGATCGCAAACTGGAATTTCTGCCAGACGATAAAACCTTACTCGAACGTAAGGCAAGTAATAAGCCACTGACGCGTCCCGAGATCGCCGTGTTACTCGCGTATAACAAAATGTATCTGAAACGGGATATTTTAGAGCTGAACGTGCTGGAAGACCCGTATTTTGACCGTTACTTGTTATCCGCATTCCCGAAAATGATGCGTGAAAAGTTTTTACCACAGATGAAAGAGCATAGCCTGCGCAAGGAAATTATCGCAACGCAGCTCTGCAAAGCCATCACCGATCGCATGGGTATTAATTTTGTCGAGCGTTTGCAGCGCGAAACCGGCGCGTCCATCGCGTTTATCATACGTTCCTACGTCACCGTGCAGCATATTTTTAACATGGAAGATTTGTGGCAGCAAATTACCGCGCTGGATCACAAGATTCGTCCTGAGACACAATATCAGATGATGGTGCAAATTTATTTGTTGGTACGACGCGCGACACGCTGGATGCTGCGCAATCGCAAACAATCGCTTGATATTCAACATACAGTCGATGATTTCGCGCCAGCCGTCAACCTGCTGGTAAAAAACATCCCTGCGATGCTTGATGAGCCAGACAAGGAATCGTTTAATTCTGTCACCAGCTTTTTAAGCGAGCAGGGTGTGCCGGAAGATCTGGCGCAAAATATCGCACGTTGCAATCTGCTGTTTACTTCGCTTGATATTATCGAAGCAAGCCGCAAACATGAACTAGACTTACTGAGCGTGGCGAGAGCTTATTTCCTGCTGGGCAATCGACTGGAGTTGAATTGGCTGCGTGAATCGATGAATTCCTATGTGGTGGAAAGTCAGTGGGATGAATTGGCGCGTGCGGGTTTCCGTGACGATTTAGATCGTGTGCAGCGTAAATTGACAGTCAAAATTCTCAATGCCAAATTGAAAGAAATAAAAGACAAGGATATCGATGGTAAAATAGATACTTGGATAAGCCGTCACCATTTCTTCATTGAACGCTGGCAAAAATTAATAGCAGACATTAAATCAACCGACTTGATTGGTTTTGTCACTTATTCAGTTGTCTTGCGTGAATTGTTTGATTCTGTTCAGGCAACATAAGGATATTGTTATGAAGACGATTCCAGCTAAAACTGTAAACGTGCTAGGTTCTAAAATAAATTATCTGGAAGCTGGCACCGGCGATCCGATTTTATTTTTACACGGTATACCAGCCTCCAGCTATTTGTGGCGCAACATCATCCCACATGTGGCTGAATTAGGCCGTTGCATCGCGCCTGATTTGATCGGTTACGGTAAATCAGACCAGCCAGATATCGCTTATTCCATTTTCGATCACATCAAATATATCGACGCTTTCATTGAAGCGTTGAATCTTAAACACATCACAATCGTCATGCATGGTTTGGGCTCGATTATTGGTTGTCATTACGCCGCGCACCATGCGGCGAATTGCAAAGGGTTGGTATTTTACGAACCCTTTTTGGACGCTAAAGATGATGAAGAAAAATCCTTGCCATTTGTGGAACAGGTGTCTCAGTTGCAACATGAAATAGCCGACAACAAAAAATTTAACGCGAATGATATTGTCGACACCTTGCTACAGACCTTAACCATGCGCAAGCTGGATAAAGTTGATCTGGAACATTATCGGCAGCCATTTTCAAACAATCATTCACTTAAACCTATTCTGCAATATATTAAAGAGTTACCGACTGATGGTAATAATGAAATTAAAAAATTAATCGCGGATTACACCAAGGCCTTAACACATTCTAAAATACCGAAATTGATGCTATATTCAATACCTGGCTTTATCACGCCAATGGCAACCGTCATGTGGGCGAAAGACCATTTACCTAATCTGGAAGTGGTTGATATAGGTGAAGAATTGCATTTTGGCCAGGAAAGTCACCCAGAATTAATGGGCGAGACAATCAGCGTCTGGTTGCAAGGCGCAGAAACAGCAGTGAGGTGATGTATGAGTGATAGTCATTCAATTTGTATTGTAGGCGCGACGGGACTTGTCGGCGGCACCTTATTGTCATTGCTGGAAAAACAGAATTTCCCATTTAATAAATTATTTTTGCTGGCGAGTGAGCAATCAGTGGGTAAGACGCTGCCTTTTCGTGCAGAAATATTACCGGTTCACGATTTAAAATCTTTTGATTTCAGCCAATGTAAAATCGCTTTCTTTTGCGTGGGCAATGATCTGGCCGCGGAGTATGCGCCAAAAGCGGCGGCGGCGGGCAGTCTGGTGATTGATAAAAGTTTTTATTATCGCAATCACGCGGATGTGCCGCTCATTATTCCTGAAGTGAATGCTGCCGCGTTAGCGGATTGTCGCAAAATGAATATTATCGCGAATCCAAATTGCAACACCATTCCGATTGCGGTGGGACTAAAACCTATTTATGACGCGGTGGGTATTTCACGCATCAACATCGCTACGTATCAATCGGTGTCGGGCACCGGTAAAGACGCGGTGGCGGAATTGCGCGATCAAACCAGTCGTTTGTTAAGCGGACAAGAGATACATCCCAAAGTGTACGCACAACAAATCGCGTTTAATGTGTTGCCACACATTGACGATTTTATGGAAAATGGCTATACGCGCGAAGAAATGAAGATGGTGTGGGAGATGCAGAAAATTTTTAACGACAAACATCTGGCAATCAATCCCACTGCGGTGCGCGTGCCGGTTTTTTATGGTCATGCCGCGGCGGTGCACATAGAAACTAAAGACAAGATCAGCGCGGCACAGGCCTTGTCATTACTTGGCAACGCGCCAGGCGTTAAAGTGATCACGGGCGAGTTCCCATACCCAACGCCAGTGAAAGACGCGACAGGCAACGATGCGGTGTATATTGGCCGTGTGCGCGAAGATATATCGCACCCAAACGGACTCGATTTATGGATCGTGGCGGATAATTTACGCAAAGGCGCGGCGCTTAACGCGCTACAAATCGCGGAACAATTAATTAAGAGATTCCTCTAATATGTCATCAGAATTTATTGTATTAATTGGTGTTTTTGTTTTTATTTATGCTCTTTATAGAGTATTCAAACCTGCTCGCGCACGAAAGAAAGCGGCGAAAGCGGCTCGTGCTGCCACACAGCAATCTATCGCCCCAAAGCTGGTGGTGACATCATCCGATATTTCCGCTATCGCAGGCGATGATGTGATGACGACACAACTGGATCTGGCGCGCGCTTATATCGAGACAGGCAGACACGCCTTAGCCAAAAAAATTCTCGATCACGTGCATGCACGAGGCAGCCGTACACAACAACAGGAAGCGCGTGAACTTCTTAAACATATTTAATTATGCGTATCGCACTCGGCATAGAATACAACGGTTACGGACTTTACGGCTGGCAAGAGCAGGCGCAAAAAGACTTGCCGACCGTGCAAGGTATTTTACAAGAAGCACTCAGTAAAATCGCTAATGAACCGATTTACCTACATTGTGCCGGCCGCACCGAC
Organism: Gammaproteobacteria bacterium; assembly: GCA_027459575.1. Taxonomy (GTDB): domain Bacteria; phylum Pseudomonadota; class Gammaproteobacteria; order DSM-16500; family DSM-16500; genus Aquicella. Next base: position 9,792 of record DAIDIB010000041.1, read on the forward strand.
GCGAATGTACACGCCACGGATCAAGTCGTGCATTTTGACACACGCGCCAAACGTCACATTGATGCGTGGATCTGGGGTACGAATACGCATTTACCACCCGGCATTGTGGTGCGCTGGGCGAAGATGGTGGATTACAGTTTTCACGCGCGTTTTACCGCAACAGCAAGGCGCTATCGCTATATTATTTACAATAATCCCGTACGGCCAGGCATTTTAAGCCGTCGCGCAACGTGGTGTTATTATCCGCTTGATATTGAATTGATGCGCACCGCGGCATCTTATCTGATCGGCGAACAGGATTTCAGTTCGTTTCGTTCCTCGCAGTGCAATTCAAAATCCCCCATGCGCAACATCACGGATGTGAGCTTCGAACGACAGGGCGATTTTATATTTTTTGAAATCGAGGCGAATGCTTTCTTGCATCACATGGTGAGAAATATCGCTGGGGTGTTGATGAAAATAGGGTCAGGGGCCAAGCCAACAGGCTGGATGCAGGAAGTGCTGGCGGCCAAAAGTCGCCGTGCCGCCGCCGAGACCGCCGCGCCAGATGGTCTATATTTGATCAAAGTCAGGTATCCCGAACCGTATATTTTTCCTCCGTCTCAAACGGTCGTTCTGATATAATGTGTAGCCCGGATGAGTGCTTTTCTCATCCGGGGAACAGTGTTTAAACGAAGCAACATTCCCCGGATGAGAAAAGCACTCATCCGGGCTACGTCAAGCACAAGGTAAGACTAAATGAGCTGGTTTAAAAAACTGCTTCCATCCCGCATCCGCACCGGCGCGAACGCCAAAAAAGGTGTGCCTGAGGGCTTATGGTCCAAATGCGACAACTGCAATTCCATCCTTTATCGCTCCGAGCTGGAGCGTAACCTCGAGGTTTGTCCCAAATGCGATTATCACATCGGCATTTCCGCTCGCACTCGCATGGCATACTTTCTCGACGTAAATACCGGCATTGAAATCGGCGCTGAAATCGGGCCTGTCGACAAGCTTAAATTCCGTGATTTAAAAAAATATAAAGACCGCATCGCCACCGCCCAAAGCGAAACAGGCGAGAAAGAAGCATTGGTGGCCATGCGTGGCGAGTTACACAGGCAACCCATTGTCGTAGCGGCCTTTGAATATGGCTTTATTGGCGGCTCAATGGGCGCGGCGGTGGGCGAGCGCTTTGTGCGGGCAGTTAATGTCGCTATTGAACAACGCGCGCCATTCGTCTGCTTTTCAGCCAGCGGTGGCGCACGCATGCAAGAAGCGCTCATTTCCTTGATGCAGATGGCCAAAGTCAGCGCCGCGCTAGCTCAATTAGCAGAGCAGGGTATTCCCTATATTTCCGTCCTCACCAACCCCACCATGGGCGGTGTGTCAGCCAGTCTCGCGATGCTGGGAGATGTAATTATCGCGGAACCCCGCGCGCTCATCGGCTTCGCAGGCCCCAGGGTAATCGAGCAAACGGTGCGCGAAAAACTGCCGGAAGGCTTTCAGCGCAGCGAATTCTTGTTAAAGCAGGGGGCCATTGATATGATTCTGCACCGCAGCGAGCTGCGCGATGGCATCGCAAGGTTGCTGGCCAAGCTCACAAACCGGTAGAATATAAGTCTGTGATAAGAGGGTAACACATGGAAAGAAAAACCAAGAATCGAATCCTTGGCACGATTGTGATGGCGGCGCTGGTTATTGCCTTGTTGCCACTTTTTCATAGCAGTAATACGGATATTAAACCCGACCTGCAAACCATGAATGCGCCACCTTTTCCTGATCAGGGTACTCAAGTCAGTGACAGCGCCAACCCAGAATTCAAAACGGCGCTTGCCAATCAGACCTCGCCCATCCCGTTTAAAACCAACCCCGATGATAATGGCGTGAACCAGTTGCCGGATGACACTATCAATCCCAACACGTCTAAAGCTTATAACAATATCAATAAAGCAGCACCACCAGCACCGATGGAAAGCAAGGCGCAACCAGGCGTTAAGCAACCTTCCGTCAGCGATGATGACGATGACCTTGACGCGCCTGTCACTTCCAGTGAAAAGGGAAAGAGCAGCGATAAAGCAATAGATGGTGATATTAAATCGGATGCCGCGCAAAATACAGGACAAGATACCGAGAGTATTTTTAGAAATAGTCTGGAAACAGAATTGCAGGAAGTAACAAAACCCACGGCAAAAAAAGTTTCGCATCCTGTTAAAGCACATGAAGTAGCCACGCCTAAAATGAAGCAGGCGCAGGTAACGCCGCGTAAAAAGGGTAAATTACCTTTAGATGACAATGGGCTGTTCAAGTTAAAAAACTCAGCCTGGGTAATCCAGTTAGGCAGCTATAAAAACAAGTCGTACGCCATGCAACTGGTAAACAAACTGCGCGCCAAAGGTTACAGTGCGTTTATACAGCAGGCTTCCGTGGGTACCAGTGTTTATGTGGGCCCTGAAACAAAAGAAGATGTCGCAAGATCCATCGCGGCGCGTTTGGAGCTCGAAATGAAATTACAGGGATTTGTAATCAGTTATAAACCGTTGACTATTTAGACTGGATCCCGGCTTTCGCCGGGACGACAATAAACAGCTTTCGCCGGGACGACGACAATATGATAAAACAATCCCAGCTACACATTGCCACGCCCGGGCGTGCGATGATCGAGATCACTAAAGAAATTAAAGAAGTTATCGCTAACTCTGAAGTGGTAACTGGCCTGTGTAATATTTACATTCACCACACCAGCGCGTCTTTGCTGATTAATGAAAACCATGATCCCGTTGTACTGCGTGATCTGGAAGCCTTCATGCAACGCCTAACACCCGATGGTGATGACTTGTTTAAGCACATCGAAGAAGGGCCAGATGACATGCCATCGCATGTGCGCTCCGCGCTCACGCAAACATTTCTAATTATTCCCATCACAGAAAAAAAACTTGCTCTGGGCACCTGGCAGGGGATTTTTTTATGGGAACATCGATTTCAGGCTAATAAGCGGAAGTTGACGGTAACAATCCTCGCGTAGCCCGGATGAGTGCTTTTCTCATCCGGGGAGCGATGCTTCGTTAAACACTGCTCCCCGGATGAGAAAAGCACTCATCCGGGCTACACCAACTCTTTATTCCCATTCTCATGCCAAATGAGCACACTAGATTTTTTATGCCACGCGCCGAGCACGATGCGCGTATAGGCTTCATCATTTACATTAAACTGATGAATAGCAGGACGATGGGTATGACCATGAATCAGTAACCGCACATGATTTTTTTGCATGACACGCACGACTTCTTGCTGTGTGACATCCATCATGTATGGCAGTGCTTTGGTGGTGTGACGTTTGCTGGCGCTGCGCATTTTGTCAGCCATTTTTCTTCTTAATGACAGTGGCATGGATTTGAATAACAATAATTGCAGAAAGCGATTACGCAGTATTTTTCGTGCGAATAGATAAGCTTTATCATCGGTGCAGAGTGTATCGCCATGCATTAATAATACCGGCGTGTTGTAAACTGTAATACGCGTTTCGTCTGGCAAAAACGTGCAACCCGTCTGCTGGAAAAACCTTTTTCCCACCAGAAAATCGCGATTGCCATGCATGAAAAACACGGGGATATTTTTATCGCGTACTGATTTGAGCAGGGCTATCACATCATCGTAAAAGGGTGATCGATTGTCATCGCCAATCCAGGTTTCAAAGAAATCGCCTAATATATAGAGGGCATCAATATTACCATCCAGACTGTTTATCAAGTCTTTGAATTGATTATAACTTTCGGGATAAATTTCATCCAGATGCAAGTCTGAGATAAATAAGGTTTTTTTTCCGCTATTCATAAGATAATTTACTTAATTAGGCCTGAAAATCCAGTCTATTTTACATTAAGTTAAGGTTAATTGGCTATTTTATATTACAATTAAAGTATAGGAAGCGGGAGGAACCATGAGCCTGATAACAAATGAAAATTCTCTCATTTTATGGCAAGACCTGGTGCGTGATGCCGAGGATACTTGTGAGGTTGAGCTCAATCAGGAACTCGAAGCGTATCTCGTTTCATTGCTGTCTCGTTACCTCAATAAACCTGAAATGGCCAAATCTGTTTTTGCCACCGCACTACTCGACGCACTACAGGAAGAAAGCGCAAGACGACAGACGCATTTACGCGATGTGGGAGACAGATGTTTATTATTTGCGGGATTATTCCCACGCGTCGCGCAAAAACGGCATGTCAAAATTAGCTATTTCGTAGATGTGGGACGCAGTGCTTATTACGCCATTTCCGCCACCGGCGATTTATTTGGCTCATTAGCGGTTAAATTTGTCATTCTAATGGATGTGTTGCAATCGATTCGACAGCCACCTGATATGCTGCCACTTGAAGCCTATGAACAATGGCAAGAACTAGGCAGTCGTCGAGCGTATCAAATACTTAAAAGCCTGACAGAACGATAAAGGATTCTTAACATTTATGGATGAACTCGTTACCAATTTTTTTAAACAAAGCCTTGCATTCACTTCATTGGATGAAGAAGCGAGAAATCAGCTTTCATCAAAATTTACTCGCGTGGATTTAAAAGCGACTGAAATTTTATTTAATCAGGGTGATCCATCTGAATGTGTTTATTTATTAATTAAAGGAAGATTATCCGCGACACTTGCGGCAGCAGTGTTGGCTCCCTGATTGCCGGATGTTACGCGCAACATGTATCCTACAGTAAGGCTTATGATATGAAGAAACGCTGAAGCAGTTGAAAAAAAAATAAATAGCAATGATTAAGTCAAGTGTAGCCCGGATGAGAAAAGCACTCATCCGGGCTACACTTGACTGCTGTTAAAAATAGCGATTTGCATCGGTCGCTTTTTTTCTCTAGCTCTGCGGGCCCTGTGGCGCTTGCTGACCAGGCTTGTTCTGCTGCATTTGCTGGCGCATTTTCTGGTGCATCTGTCGCATAGATTCTTGTAGAGCCTGCATTTTTTGTTTCTGACTTTGATCCAGAGTCTTCAACGCGTTTCGTTCCGTTTCACTACAAGCGCGTAAGGCTGGCATTTGTTGTGCGGCCTGTATGCAGCTCAACGCCGCCTGATGAATGCTGATGCGCTGTTGTATGCCATTAACACGAAGTTCTTTAAATTGATCGAAGAGTTCTTGATTGCCACCCATATTACCACCCATGTTGCCGCCCATATTACCTCCCATCATGGGACCTCCTTGCGCATGAGCAGCTGAAACACAAGCTAATATTGCAACTGATGTGATGAGCTTTTTCATAGTCGCTTACCCCTTAATCGGTTGTTATTGATCCAACTTGATATTATATCATTTATAATAGTAGCAAGGGGGGGGCTAAGAGCAAAAAAACGCTCTCAGGATGAACACATGGCCAGTCAAAATATCTTTAAGAGAATGTATTATTTGATATAATACTTTAAAATTTATATGGAAGTTTAACAATGAATAAAAAGTTTGCAAAGAAATTCATACTGGATTGTATGGATTCCTGCGGTATTACACTAAATGGCAATAATCCCTGGGATATTCATATTAATAATGAAGAATTTTACAGTCGAGTGTTAAGGTACGGCTCACTGGGTCTTGGTGAATCATACATGGAGGGATGGTGGGATTGCCAGCATATCGATCAATTTATGGATCGCGTGATCAAAGCAAAAATTGAAAATATTATTACAGGCAGCAAGATGCTAATGTTTAAATTAATGCTGTTGAAGTTTATTAATATTCAGACCAAAGAAAAATCGCTGGAAGTTGGCAAAGTTCACTATGATCTTGGCAATGACTTATTTCAGGCGATGCTTGATAAGCGGATGAATTACACCTGTGGTTACTGGAAAAACGCAACGAATCTTGATGATGCCCAATTAGCCAAGCTTGAATTAGTCTGCCAAAAATTGATGTTAAAACCCGGCATGCGTGTATTGGATATCGGCTGTGGTTTTGGCGCGCTGGCGAAATACGCGGCTGAAAATTACGGCGTGAACGTCGTGGGTGTCACCATTTCGCAAGAGCAATGCGAGTATGCCAAAAAGAATTGTAGCAATTTGCCCGTTGAAATTCGCTTTCAGGATTATCGCGATATCAACGAAAAATTTGATCGTGTTGTTTCATTAGGCATGTTTGAGCATGTGGGTCATTTAAATTATCCCACTTATATGAAAACTGTCAGACAAAACCTGAAAGATGATGATAGTATATTTTTACTGCATACCATTGGTAATAATATTAGTTATGTAGCAAGTGACGAATGGATCACGAAGTATATTTTTCCTAACGGAATAATTCCTTCTATCTCACAAATCGCCAAGGCGACCGAAGGATTGTTTGTGATGGAAGACTGGCATAACTTCGGCGCCGACTATGACAAAACCTTAATGGGATGGTATGCCAATTTTGAAAATAGCTGGTCTAGTTTAAATAAAAAATATGATCAGCGATTTTATCGCATGTGGCGATATTATTTATTATCATGCGCCGCCACTTTCCGCTCTCGAGCAAACCAATTATGGCAAATTGTTTTTACTAAAGAGGGCATAAAAGGCGGCTATCAGGCGCCACGATTAGACATGAAAGTAAAGAACAATGAAATCAACGTCAAATTAAACAGCCTGATTCAGGCATAAATTATTTTAGGGGCCCAATGAACCAGCATTCTTCAATAAATTATACCATTAATGAATTGCTAGAAACCTGGACTCGTTTAATTACCTGTGTCGATAAAAATCCGCAGATTTTACTTTGTGCCCAACAAAAATATTGGGTCGACTATACTAATCTTTATCAGGAAATAAGCGGAAACGCTAATCAATCAAACACGACTGATAAACGCTTTTCGCATCAAGATTGGCAAGATAATTTAATATTTAATTTCATCAAGCGATCTTATTTGCTGTTTTCCCAACACAGTGAAAATTTGATTGGTGATTTAACGACTCATATTGATAAAAAAGTTTCAAGCAGGATGAAATTCTATATTCGCCAACTCGTGGATGCCGCCGCTCCGTCCAACTTTGCTTATTCTAATCCCGAAGTATTATCCAAATCCCTTGCCTCAAACGGGATTAATTTAATCAATGGCATGCAAAAATTTATAAAGGACCTAGAGCAAGGGAAGGGCAGATTAAACATTCAATTGACGGATAACGAATCATTTCATCTGGGCCAAAATATAGCCTGCACACGAGGAAAAGTTATTTTTCAAAATGATCTGATGCAATTGATTCAATATACCCCCACGACTAAAAAAATATATAGCAACCCATTATTAATTATTCCGCCCTGGATAAATAAATATTACATTCTGGATTTACAGCAAGAAAATTCGCTAGTGAAATGGCTGGTTGATCAGGGTTTTTGTGTTTTTATGATTTCGTGGGTCAACGCCACCGATAAACACCGGGATATAAAATTTGCCGACTATATGACACAAGGTTCGATTGCCGCCTTGAAAATCATTCAAAAAAATTTGCCTGATAGCAAGATTAATATTCTTGGTTATTGCATCGGTGGAACATTGCTCGGCTGCACGCTCGCTTATCTTGCCAGGAAAAAAAATAATTTAAGCATCAATAGCGCCACACTTTTAACCACCTTATTCGATTTTTCCGAACCTGGTGAACTAGGCAACTTTATTGATGACAAACAACTTGATATACTAGAAAAAATCATGAAAAAAAGTGGCTACATGGACGGCAATATCATG
>DAIDIB010000042.1 GCA_027459575.1 Gammaproteobacteria bacterium
GGGGCAAGTCGTTGCCAGCGGTTATTAAGCAACTGCCAGACTGCTGGATGCGGTTATATAAATGGAACATCGCCTCTTCCCACGCGGATTTGCCTGCTATCACTTGCAGATCATCAATGCAAATCAGTGACAGAGTTTCGAGCCCCTCAAGAATGCCGGGAGAGATATTTACTAAATTGCGGAGTGGTAAATAAACAGAAGCGAGTTGGTGTTGATGGGCTTCGTGACACATAGCCTGAAGCAGGTGACTTAATCCTTCACCGCGAGAGCCGCAGAGATAAATAATCTTTTCGCCCTTACCCGAGGCGGTTTTTTTTAATTCGGTGATAATCTCGGCGTTTCGGCCGAGGTAGAAGTTGGCGAATGTCGCCTCATCTCGGAGGCGCAAGCCGAGAGGGAGTTGGATTTGTTTTTGCTGTGTTTGCATATCTCTTACTATTTTCAATTCATCCGGGAAATGCCTGTCATCCCCGCGAAGGCGGGGACCCATGCCTAATCGACTCCAAACGCCGTCCCGGCGAAAGCCGGGATCCAGACGTCGGACGTAGGTTAGGCAGTGCGTTTTCCGCGAAGCCAAACAACAATTCTTGTGCAGATTATACCTATAGCCACCCCCCTTGTCTTATGCTAAATTTTGCGCATGTTAAATACCCTAAATTCAGACAAAAATTCCATCACCACCTGGTGGCTCGACTTGCTATTACTAGTGATATTTTTTGGCTCACTTTATTTCATCATGCTCGATCAGCGGCCATTATTTGTGCCGGATGAAGGGCGCTATGCGGAAATCGCGCGCGAGATGGCGCTAAGTAATGATTTTGTCACTCCCTATTTGAATTACATTAAATATTTTGAAAAACCACCGCTGTTTTATTGGCTGGCTGCTGGTGCTATCAAAGTTTTTGGCTTGAGCGTGTGGTCTATTCGTAGTGTTAATGCTTTTCTCGGGGTCTTTGGTTGTTTGATGACGTATCTGACGGCGCGCAAACTTTATGGCCGCGCGACGGGATTAATGTCTGCGATAGTACTGGGTACCAGTACGCTGTATTTTGTGATGGCGCACATGATCAGCCTGGATTTGCCGGTGACAGTTTTTCTGTCTTGCTGCTTCTATGCGTTTATTGTGGCCATACAATATCCACCAGGGATGACACGACGTTTATTTATTTATCTGGCGGCGGTCGCGGCCGCGCTCGCGGTGCTGACAAAGGGCCTGATCGGTCTGGTGTTTCCCGCCATGATCATCATTTGCTGGGTCGCGTTTACCCGACAATGGCGTTTACTGCTGCGCATCTACCTACCGTCTGCTTTTGTTATCTTTTTGTTGATCGCCGCGCCCTGGCATGTGCTGGTCACTCAGCGTAATCCGGAATTTTTTTATTTTTATTTTATTGAACAGCATTTTTTGCGTTATACCTTGCCGGAAGTGGGTCATTACCAGCCGGTCTGGTTTTTTATTCCGGTTTTTCTCGCGGCGTTTTTTCCGTGGATAGTCTTGCTACCTGCCACGCTGTGGAAATTACGACCACAACGTACTGAGTGGTATTTTTTACTCTGGGCGGTGCTGGTTTTTGTTTTCTTTTCTTTTTCCAAGTCCAAACTGATCCCTTATATTCTCCCTGTCATTCCGCCGCTTGCCATTTTAACGGGGCGGTACATTGCTAGCGCTTATCAAAGCAAGACGACTTTGACAGTCGCTGCTATTGCAGTGTGGTGTTTTTTACTTTCGTTGCTGCCAATCGCTACTATGCTGGATACCCGCACTATTTTGCCGCTCGCTACTTTATTAAAACCTCAACTCACCCCTAACGCGGAAGTCATTACCTTTAACCAGTACTATCAGGACTTACCCTTTTATCTGCAGCGTCGTGTTAGCATATTGAATTGGAAGAATGAATTGAGCTATGGCATGGCGCATCAGGATACCAAGGAATGGATGATAAATGACCAGCAGTTCTGGCAACGTTGGCATGGCAAGCAACCCGTTTATGTTTTTATTAGTGATGATGAGCTGGAAAAGTTAGAAAAACATCATCCTAAGGAAAAGTTTCACTTGCTTGGTCAAATAGGAAGTAGTTGTTTAATTGATAACCGTCAATAACAACGGGAATTCCCGTAACCCTATTAGGGATTAACCCACCCTTGACTTGCTAACCCATTGAGTTTTATAGTGAAGATAGAGAAACAACTAGGAGGCAGCTGAAGGACATGCTAATAAAATCTCAGCTCATAAGCGAATTAAGCAAGCGGTTCCCCCATCTCCCCGAAAAAGATATCGCATTAGCCGTCAATCATGTAGTTGAGTACATGAGCGAAACGCTAAGCACCGGCGGTCGTATCGAAATTCGTGGTTTTGGCAGCTTTAACCTCCACTATCGCCCACCACGTCGCGCGCACAATCCAAAAACGGGTGAAAAATTAGTGACCTCTCCAAAACATGCTGCTCATTTCAAGCCCGGCAAAGAGCTGCGTGAAAATGTCAACAAGAGCAAACACATTCCAATCGAGACCGTTTCCGCGGCTGAGTTGGAAGACGAAAGCGAATAAGTTTCCTACCACTTATCACAAAGGTGGATTACAATGCGCATCGCGCATTGTAATCCACCACTACGTTAAACCAACCCTACCCTCATATCCGCACTAACGCATTGTTTTTATGAATAATTTAATTACAGAAAAAATGGAGGATTTATGCTATCATTATTATATAAGTAATATTATATATTATTGACAGAGGTTACCATGTTAAAGGTCATGTTTTCACTGCCAGATCAACTCGTCAGCCGTATGAAATCGAGCATCCCCGCACGCGAGCGTAGCAAAGTGCTCGTGAATCTGCTTGAAAAAGAAATCGCACATCGTGAAAAAAATCTCTTTTTACGCGCACAAGCCCTTGAAGCCAGTGAGGGATTAGAAGATGAAATGACAACTTGGGATAAAGAACTTGGCGAGGATGGGCTTAAGAATGTTTAATTATCAACGTGGTGACGTTTATCTTATACAAGAACATCAAACTCAAGGCACCGAAATTAAGAAAACCAGACCCTGGGTATTGATAGGTGCGACTCCAATCAATAAAGCGCGCAGCACAGCAGTCGCCGTGCCATTATCAACCCAGGCAAAAGAAATTCCTGGCCTTAGCATACAAGTAATTTTAAATAACATTTCATCGCGTGCGGTGTTAGATCAAATCCGCGCGATTGATAAAAAACGCTTTATTCGTCTCGAAGGCACACTCTCAGATGGCGAAATGAGTCAAATTGATGACGGCTTACGTGAAGTACTCGCTCTCTAACAGATAGTTGTGCTGCACCTGCCGGTGGATTACGATGCATACAGCGCGTCTAAGCCACCTTACATTAAGTAATCGGCAATGTTACACCACGTTGCCCCTGATACTTCCCGCTGCGGTCTTTATAAGATGTTTCGCACACTTCGTCCGATTCTAAAAATAGCAACTGTGCCACGCCTTCATTAGCGTAAATTTTCGCAGGTAACGGGGTGGTGTTGGAAAATTCCAGTGTGATATGCCCTTCCCATTCTGGTTCGAGTGGTGTGACATTGACGATAATGCCACAGCGGGCGTAGGTAGATTTGCCGAGGCAAATGACCAGCACATTGCGTGGGATGCGGAAATACTCGACGCTGCGCGCCAGTGCAAAAGAATTAGGTGGAATGATGCAAACATCTGACACCACATCAACAAAACTTTGTGGCGCGAAATTTTTAGGATCGACAATCGCCGAATTGATGTTAGTGAATACTTTGAATTCGTTGGAGCAACGGATGTCGTAACCGTAACTTGAGGTGCCGTGCGAGATGGTTTTGCCATTGCTGCCGCTGCGCACTTGCTTCGCTTCAAATGGCTCGATCATGTTGTACTCTTGCGCCATTTTGCGTATCCAGTTGTCGGATTTTATAGCCATTTGATTCTCCTTTAAATATTGCTCCCCGGATGAAAGTTAAAAAGCAAATTTCATCCGGGCTACGCGTAGCCCGGATTTACGCGCTTTTCAGCGTTAATCCGGGGAATGCTTCAGCATCTCAGTAACTTTTACTGCAATCCCACCAAAGGCCTTAGCATACTCACTGTCAGGCGCCTGAACAACAGGCGGTGCGCCGCTGTCGGTCATTTCTCGAATCTCAATCGCCAGAGGAATAGCGCCTAGTTGCACGGTATCATACTCAGACGCAATGGTAGCCGCGCCACCCGCGCCGAATAACGCCGCCGCATGGCCACATTCCGCACAATGATAGGTGCTCATGTTTTCCACCACGCCTAGAATAGGCACATTCATCTTTTTGAACATTTCACAGGCACGGCGCACATCGAGCAGGGCAAGATGCTGCGGGGTGGTCACCACTACCGCGCCGCTGACGGGAATTTTCTGGCAAAGAGTAATTTGAATATCGCCGGTACCGGGTGGCAAATCCACCACGAGGTAGTCCAGCTGCCCCCAGTCCGTCTCATAAAGCATTTGCTGCATGGCCTTGCCTAGCATTGGCCCACGCCACACTACCGGGGCAGTCGCATCAATCAGATAGCCCATAGACATGGATTTAATGCCATGACGCTCAATGGGGTGCAGCACACCGTCCTTTAACTCCGGCCGTGCTTCTCCAGCACCCAGCATAGTAGGCTGACTGGGCCCATAAATATCCGCATCCAGAATACCCACCTTCGCGCCGGTTTTGGCCAGCGCCAGTGCCAGATTAATAGCCACCGTCGATTTCCCCACCCCGCCCTTGCCGGAAGCGACAGCGATAATCTTTTTGATACCTAAGTGGGACATACTTACTCTCTCTCTATGTGGGTGCTATAATGTAGCACTTTTTTTAGTAGAAATGGATCCCCGCCTCCGCGGGGATGACAGATCCCCCCGCTTTCGTGGGGATGACACGAGGCAAAAGTAGAGATGAGCAAAAAGCGCAACATATTAGTCACCCACGCCCTCCCCTATGCGAATGGCTCGCTGCATTTTGGCCATTTGATCGAAAGCATTCAAACTGACATCTGGATACGGTTTTTAAAAATGATGGGGCATCAGGCCATTTTTATTTGTGGCAGCGATAGCCACGGCACACCCATCATGATTCAAGCGGAAAAATTCGGCATAGCGCCGGAAAAAATGATCGCCGACATGCAAGTCGAACACCAAAAAGATTTCGCTGATTTTGGCATAGCGTTCGACAACTATTACACAACACATTCAGAAGAAAATCGCGAATTGGTCGAAACAATTTACGATCGTCATTACAAAGCAGGCAACATTGTCAAACGCACCATCAAACAATTATTTGATCCCGTTAAAAATCTATTCTTACCCGACAGATTTATTAAAGGTGAGTGTCCGCGCTGCGGCGCGAAAGATCAATACGGCGATAGCTGCGAAGTATGCGGCGCGACCTATGTGCCAACGGATTTAAAAAACCCTTACTCCGCACTTTCTGGCGCGAAGCCTATAGAAAAAGAATCGGAACACTACTTTTTCAAGCTCGAAAATTTCGAAAAATTCTTGCGAGACTGGACGCAAGGCGGACACTTGCAAGAACAAGTCACCAACAAATTAAACGAATGGTTTGAGGCAGGCTTGCGCGATTGGGATATCTCCCGGGACGCGCCATATTTTGGCTTTTTAATTCCCGGCGAAAAAGAAAAATATTTTTATGTCTGGCTTGACGCGCCTGTTGGCTATATCGCTAGTTTTAAGAATTTATGCGACAAGCGCAAAGACATAAATTTTGATGATTACTGGAGCACCATCAGCCAGGCAGAGCTTTATCATTTTATCGGCAAAGACATCACGTATTTCCACGCACTATTTTGGCCAGCGTTGTTGCACGGCGCGAAATTCCGAACGCCCACCTCTATCTTTGTGCACGGTTTTTTAACCGTCGACGGACAGAAGATGTCAAAATCGCGCGGCACGTTTATTAAAGCGCGCACCTATCTCAATCATTTAGACCCAGAATATCTGCGTTATTATTTCGCGGCGAAATTAAGCAATCGCTCCGAAGACATCGACTTTAGCTTCGATGATTTTGTACAGCGTATCAATGCGGATTTGGTTGGCAAATTTATCAATATCGCCAGTCGCTGCGCCAGCTTTATCACGAAAAATTTTGCTGGCCAGTTAGCGAAAGAATGTAAAGACATTCCCCTGTTTTATAGTTTCTCAGAAGCCGGCGATGAAATCGCGGAAAAATGGGAAAAGCTGGAATACGGTCAGGCGGTGCGACACATCATGGCACTGGCCGATCGCGCTAATCAATACATTGACGAGAAGAAACCATGGTCGTTAATAAAAGATCCTGCCAACACAGCGGAAGTGCAAGACGTTTGTACCATGGGCATTAATTTATTCCGCGTACTGATGATTTATTTAAAACCTGTGTTGCCGATGACAGCAGAGCGCGTGGAAAAATTCCTGCAAATTAAACCACTGAACTGGGGCGACAAAGATAACTTGCTACTTGATCATCGCATTACAGAATATCAACCGCTCATTAACCGAATCGATCCTAAACAAATTGAGGCAATGAAAATGGACGCACAACAAGATATTAAAAATTCTCAGACTCCGCCAGCAGTCACGGCAAACACAGAAGCGGCAACGGTGAAAAAAACCGAAACCATCTCGATTGATGATTTTGCCAAGGTTGATTTGCGCATCGCGAAAATTTTAAGCGCAGAAGCCGTGGAGGGCGCGGATAAATTGTTACGGTTGAAAGTGGATATTGGCAATGAAGAACGGCAAATTTTTGCTGGCATAAAGTCTTCCTTCCAGCCAGAACAACTTATCGGCAAGCACATTGTCGTCGTCGCTAATTTAGCGCCACGCAAAATGCGCTTCGGCATGTCGGAAGGCATGATGATTGTCGCAAGCGACGGTGATGGCCAGTTATTTTTAGTCGAACCACAAGCAGGCGCGAAGCCCGGCATGAAGGTAAAATAAGTGTTAGTCGCAATTCGAGAGGCGGAGTGTATTGGCTGCACCAAGTGCATTCAAGCCTGCCCGGTTGACGCGATTATTGGCAGCCAGAACTTGATGCATACAGTTATTACGGATGAGTGTATTGGCTGTGAGTTGTGCGTGCCACCGTGTCCGGTTGATTGTATAGATATGCTGGAATCGGTTAAACCTTCTAAAAACAAAGACTTAACGCTAAGGCGAGTTCGCGCTAGAAAACAACGGCTTAATAGTGAGGCAGGCTCCCCGGACACAAAAAACGTGTCCGGACCACGTCAAGATATCAGTGAAACCCTGGCAAGAATCAAGGCCTTAAAAACTGCTGTAAAATAAATTTTCACCTTAACCATCCCTTCAGCTTCCAGTAATAGTCCCTTCATTTTCAAAGAACATACTAGATATTATGAACACTCATCATGACAAGCAAAAAGCGCTACAAGCGTTCTGGGACGCGGAGGCGGAATTTGTCAAAATGATAGTGAATATCCTCAAAGCTATCTGCGCCAATCTTACTAATACCATGGATATTGTTAATCGTTATGCAGGTTTGACCGGCATGCTATCAAGCGCACTTAGCATAGGATCAATATTGCCTGGCATCATCATCGGCCCTATTGGCGTAATGTTTCAGTTACTGCTCATGTTTAATAACGACAAAATTAATCTGGCGAGCAAGCTTGTTAACTTTTTCACAATGACTGGCTCAAGTGGTACGAGCATCGCATCCGTCATCCTACATTCAGTCGTGTTTCCTTTATCAATGATAAGTTCTTCATTAGCCCTGATCAATCAAGGCTGGGTTTTGGGAGAGTTGGTGTATCGCCGATTTTATAAAAATGACACAGTCACCCCCCTGGAATGGTTTGATGCGATACAAGGCGTAGCGCTCGCTGGTCTTTCAATGGCCGCCTCTGTCTTGCTCATCACGCCGGCCGCGCCGTTAGGATATATTATGTTTGCATTAATTGGCGCGTACAAATTAGCTGATAGCTTAGGCTATAACCCAATTAAAATGATTTTCAACTTGTACGACGAAACGAATGATATCAATCAAACGACGTCAACCGAACAAATACAGAATACATTAACGCCAGCGAATGAAGTTAAAGCTGATAACAAAGTTGAACAGTGTCAGACGCCTGTTGCGACCGTAGAAAACAAGAATAACAAAACATCCACGACCATGCGAATTAAGTCTCACTTTAGCCCAGGGTTTTATGCTTTGCCGGAAAATCCTAAAGAAAAAGTTGCGTCTATTGCAACAGCTTCAAAAGTGACTCCGCAAACTTAAACGACGTTATGTTGGGCTTCGAAAAAGCGCTCGGCCCAACCTGCTTCACTATCTACTGGCTTTCACTTCCTGCCAGCTTGGATTGCTCCAGGAACCTCTTACATCATAATAATAAGTCACCGCTTTAGACACTTGCGAACCGATAACAGAGTTCACCGCCAGCGCGCCAAGGCCAATAAGCGGATTCACCGTAATTAATCCCGCCGCGACAGGTATACTCGAAGTTACATGCGGCGTGACATTTATTACCAGATCAACATCTTTTTTATTTAACCCAATTCTGCCGGTAATTTCCACTTTCGCCACCGGCCCTTCAATGCGCATATTGTTAGTAAATACGTTGCCATTTGTCAGCGTGTAATCACCACGCAGGAAATCGAAACTATATCCCTTCTGGAATATATCACTAAAATCCAGTGACAATCGTCTTGGAATAGTTTGCAAGCTAAAGAGATTTAGCATTTTACCCAATTCCATTTTCGCGCCGCTGGATTCTCCCACATCAACAATACGACCAGCGCCCAAATCAATTGAAAATTTACCATTTAATGTGGCAACTTCAGGCGCGTAAAACGCATTGTTCCAGTTCAAATTAAAACTCACATGCCCTTTGTTCGCGATAAAGTCGTGCGCATCCACACCCAGCGCGTTTAAAAAGTCACTGACGTGTTCGGAGTCAACGGTGCCCGACAGATTGGTTTTATACCCTTTGCCAGCAGCTAACCAACTGCCCGCTGCGCGTAGACCCATATTTCTGGAGCTGATGCGCAGTACATCTATAGCTTGCCCATTATTCTGTGGGCTGGTTTTAACTGTTACCTGCCCAAGCTGCATATTGTCATAACTCACATTGTTCGCAGACAACGAAATAGCTGGCAAGGTTTTAAAATCCACCAGCACAGCGTTCTGTTTGCTCGCGGACGCTTGCAACGTTAATTGATCAAATTGCGCATTGATCGTCTCCGTGCGGGAAAACTCAACGGGCACTTGAATGCTGCCTTTTACTTGTGGTGAGTTCAGATTTATTTGCCATGATTCGGCGGATGGAATAACTTCCACTTGAACGGCAGACAAGCGCTGGCCAAACACATCCAGTTGCTTGATCAGCACATCAATTTCTTTCAGCGTGTAACCCTCTAATGCGCTTTTACCTGATTTGGATTGTTCAAGATACGATTTGATTTTATCCCAATTCAGACTATCGAGCGTGCCAGAAATATAAATGCCAGCGCTTTCAGGCCATTCAGGAATGCCACCACCCAGGCGCAAGTCCGCGCCGGTCAGTTTAAACTCCTGGTGTACTCTATCAAAAATGAGTGCCGCGCCAAGCAAGTTGCCGTATTCTACCTTCGCCTGCAGCGGCTTACCTTCTTGCACGGTAATATTGGCGGTAAAATCACGCGTTTCGATTGCTTTCTTGGCGTATTGATCAGGTAGATCAAGTGCGATGCCTTGCAGGTTCGACTGCAAATTAATAACGATTGGTGCATCAAACGCCAAATCAAGACTGGTTTTCACATCCGTCTCACCCGTCGCAACTTTTGATAATGGTAACCTCAGCCATGTTTCAATATCACTTATCGCCAAATTATTGGTCACAATAGCGCGCACTTTCGATGCCGAATTTTTTGTTTGCGGAACAGTTTCTAGCTGAATAGTGACAGGCTTATTAAACAACACGCCCGTCAATGATTTAGAAGAAGTAGTATCTTGCGTGAAATGTATATCGCCATTTAATTTATCGATGTGTAAATCCCATGGCACCAGATTCATATTAACGTCGGTAACGGTTAAATCACCTTGCACCGCCGTATTATCTGGGTTACCCAACGGCACGGTGATAAACAAGTTTAGCGAAATCGGCCCCTCCATCACCACGTCATGAAACATCTTGCCAATTTTTTTCTCTAGTGGACTTGCGTGAACAAAAGCCATGGCAGCTGCCATATCAGATTTAATATTGTCACTTTTAACATACAACATGTTTGGCTTGGCATTGCCCAAATAAGGAATTTCCGCGTGCGCATTAGTAATGGGAATATCCATCAACCAGCCCTGGCTCGCGTCTATCGTTATATGATTACCAGAGAAAACCAGCTTTGCCGCAATTTGCGTCAACCTGGGCCAGTCGGGCGCAAAACGAAGATCAATTCCACTCACTGTCGCCGCGACTTTAAAAACACCTTTGCCATTATCAAAAGGAAAATCGCTTAACTTACCAGTCAACTGCGCGGTGCCAGATTCTATTTTGCCGGCAAAAAAGGCTTCCTGCAGCCATTCAATCAAATCAGGACCAAGGATTTTCATAGGTAAAATGCGTGTAATATGTTTCGCCGACGTCACACTGAAATTAGATTTAATATCCGCCGCCATTTCGCCATTCGCAGGCATGGAAAACGTGCCCGTCACATTCGCGGTTAAATCTTTATTAAGCAATTGCAAATTAGTCGTTGATAACTGCCATCCGCCATCCTGTTCGCGCGCTTCTACATCACCCATCACCTGATCAAAACTAACAGGGCCCGCAAACACCGCATTATCGTTAAATTCCAGATCGCGACTAATTAAGCTCAGAGTGCCCTTAACGCCATCCCATTTGACCATACCAGAAAGGTTTTTTATGCCCGGATATTTTTGCCAGGGCGTCACCATCACATGATTAAATTCGGCGTTAAACGTTGTATGACGCACATCATTCCAGTCGCCGTTAAAAACAAGCGCCGCGTGTTGCAATACGCCGTCAAATTTTGTTCCCAGCAGCGCTTTTTTCACGGCGTCCGGCAACGTTACAGCGGAGGAAAACAGGAATTGCTGCACATCCCTCCAGTCAACATAACCCACGTTAAGTGCTTTGGGTGTCAGCGAAGCGTCAGCGTTTTGTGTCATTGCGAGATAAAATGACGTGGCGGGCCACAAGTGATCGGGAAAATTCACCAATATGTCATCAGCGGCGATCACTATCTGATTGCCGTTTCTCTTCCATCCCACATCCCCGCTTAAGCGCGTGATGCTGTGCGTGCTTTTGTCGGTGTCTGAATGCAACTGCAGATCATACAATTGAAACCGGGTTTGTACACGCTGTAGGCCGCCCTGTTCCCAGCCAGCCCAAATCTTGGCGCTACCAATTCCCTCGTCGATACGCCACCCTTGCCAGCTGACACCTTTCATCCACTGCGACAATGAAAAACCGGTGACATACAAATATATTTTTGCTTTAAGCTGATCGTATGCTTCCGCGGTGCCATCCATTTTAATTGTGACAGTCACTCCTGTGGGAATATCCTGGTGCAGCACAGCTTTGCCTACCACCACATGCTCACTACCATCGTTGCGCATGCTAAGGTTATAAAGCGTCATTTCGCGCACTCTTCCCGACTTGTCTGTGTAACTAACGTCGATGTTGCGTAAAATAATGCGCGACTCCATAAAGAGTACCGCCAGGATATCGCGGAACCTTGTCTCTTCCTGAAAAGGTTGCGCACCTTGAATGGCCGGAAAACCTTGCACCGTCAACTCGCCCGCGGCATTTTGATGCACGTTAAGCTCTGTACCGGAAATCAGCGCGCCGTTCGGCGTAAGCTTAAAATGTCGGATGCTTTCCCATAAAGAAAAAAAGATGCTGACCTTCTGGATTTGAATAAGGGGTTTTCTGGTTTTTTCATCCAGAATGGTCACATTGCGCAAACGGATAACGGGTTGATACTGGTCCCACGACAATCGCACACTTTCGATAGTGACAGGCGTTTTGATATATTCACTTGCTACCTTTTCAACATCCGCGCGATGTTCATCGAAGTAAGGAGCCAACAGCCAGCCGGTGACGACAAAGCAAGCGACAAGAATGACGCATGCAGCAATCACATAGGCAACTTTTCTGCCAGCCGACAGGATAAATCGTTCCACGTTTACCTCTATGCGACGCTAAATCTGCGTCTACAGTCACGCATCAAAACAAACAACCATGGCCAGAGCAACATTGTGGTTAGCGAAGACAGCCAATACAGGTAACTAGCTGGTAATTCCCCAATAAAACCCTGAACACAATATAGGACAAACTGGTATAGTATAACAAAAAATAGCACCCAAAACCCCTGTTGCATGAGGGGGTACATATTGAGGCGGGCATAAAGACGACTCACCAGATAAACGACTATTACATAAGCCAAGGCATGCGAACCCAACAAACTGCCATTTATTAAGTCGACCACCGATCCAACTGTCCAGGCGGTGAACACTCCTACCCGATACGGCTGCACCATAGCCCAATAAATCAACACCATCAATACCCAGGCAGGTCGCGCCCACATCGCCCATCCCGGCATAGGCAACAATGACAGCGTCAAGGCCACCATCAGACTAATAATAATCACCGTCCAGTTACGCATGATGTTCGTACCATATAAGTAATACTTGTCTGCTGGTGGCCAAACGGGCGCTTGGCTCCAATATTACATCTTTAAATTGCTGCGAGGGATTATTCGTTACACTGATGACCTTGCCGACTGGATAGCCTTCAGGGTAGTGATCACCCATTCCAGAGGTCATAAAAATATCACCGGGTTGGATATCCGCCGTTTTAGAAACATAAAGCAACCGGATTTTTTCTGAATAGCCATCACCCACCGCCACCGAGCGCAAACCGGTGCGCACATCTTGCACTGCGATACCACTATGAGGATCGTTAATTAACAACACACGGCTGGTGAATAAATCCGTGCGAACCACTTGTCCCATCACACCCGTGGCATCCAGTACTGGCTGCCCTTTATACACGCCGTCACGCTGTCCTTTATCGAGAATAACCTGGCTCAAAAAAGGCTCTGAATCCACCGCCATCAATTCCGCGATCAGCGTTTTAGCCTTCACCTTTTGCGCGGACTGCATCAACGATTTAAGATAATTATTTTCTGACTCTATAGCGATAAGACGCTGCAGCCGGGATTGCAACAGTAATTGATCGGATTTGAGGCGCAGGTTTTCATTCACCAGATTGTCGTGGGTATGGATAACAGCGCGCACATTATCAATCCACTTTGAAGGCAGATTAACGAGATATTGCAGCGGCGTCACTGGCAACACCAACCACGATCGCACATACGAAAAAGCCACTAATCGCTTGTCCATCACCATCAAGGAGACAGACAACAGGATTAGCAGCACAACTCGCAGCCCAGTCTGGGATTCTCGGGTAAATATTGAGCGTATGGTTATGCCCTCGCGACTTTATTCCTTCAACAGAAAATCAACGCCGGTTGTCTCGATCATTTCCAGTGCTTTGCCGCCACCGCGCGCCACACATGTTAGTGGCTCATCAGCAATAATGACTGGCAATCCAGTTTCTTCCATGAATAAACGGTCGATGTTGCGCAGACACGCGCCACCGCCCGTTAACACCATACCGCGTTCTGCAATATCTGCGGCCAATTCAGGTGGCGCTTGTTCCAATGCCGCACGTACCGCGCCCAAAATACCTGATAAGGGCTCTTGCAGGGCTTCCAGAATTTCATTGCTAGAGATGGTAAAGCTGCGTGGAATGCCTTCCGCCAGATTGCGGCCGCGCACTTCCATCTGCAACATCTGGTTGGCTGGATAAGCCAAACCAATTTCGTGCTTGATACGCTCAGCGGTGGATTCACCAATCAAGATGCCGTAGTTACGACGAACATAGCTAACAATCGCTTCGTCGAAGCGGTCACCACCAATGCGAACCGAAGCGGAGTAGACGATGCCATTAAGGGAAATAATCGCCACTTCCGTGGTACCACCGCCAATATCCACCACCATCGAGCCTCTGGCTTCCTCGACCGGCATGCCCGCGCCCATCGCAGCGGCCATCGGTTCTTCCAATAAGAAGACTTCCCGCGCACCAGCACTGATGGCAGATTCGCGGATGGCGCGACGTTCCACCTGGGTTGAACCGCAAGGCACCGATACCAATACGCGAGGGCTCGGGCGCAAGAAACGATTCTCATGCACTTTATGAATAAAGTGCTGTAACATCTTCTCAGTAACGTAAAAATCGGCGATCACGCCGTCTTTCATGGGGCGTATGGCACTGATGTTGCCAGGGGTACGACCCAACATTAATTTAGCCTCACTACCCACGGCGACCACATGCTTATGGCCGGTGCCATCGCTACCCTGACGGATCGCGACCACAGACGGCTCATTCAGGATAATGCCTCTTCCACGAACGTAAATAAGGGTATTTGCTGTGCCTAAATCGATTGATAAGTCGTTGGAAAACATCCCGCGAAGTCGTTTGAACATGGTGGTCAAGATTCCTTTTCGGTATACAGAGTTATTCTATTCGAGGATTTTAAACAAATTCCTCATTATTGACAATCAACTCTAGTCGAGGCTAAATTGCGACCATTCGAATCAGGACGAATCAAAGAATATGGTCATCAACTTTAACCCGTTTGCCGGACTGATCGAAACCAGGGCATATCCTCACGCGCGGGCTTATCGTACAACGTTAAGACAAAAGCTGCTCGATACTTTTCTGATTTTCTTTGGTTATTTTAATTCCAAAGATAAAAAAAATAGTCATGCGGGAGTTTTTGATTATATACCTTTGCTAGGACTGATACCTCTGCTTGATAAAGCACATGATTACCTGCTTAATCGTTATGGCAACGAAAGTTCGGCTGCCGCCGCGCTTCGCTATACGCTCACTTGTCTGCAACTTTTTTTTGCCCTTCCCAGAATTGTCTTTGCCGCGGTGTTGACTGCGATTTGTATTATTCCAGTTTATATCATCAGTTGGGCGGTGAGTAAAAAAAGTGGCGAACTCAAAAATGAAATAAATTCTTTCATTCCTGATGCCTCTGACGCGGAAACCAGTTCAACCAACACCGTTGCCCAATCGCTGCAAATTCAACACACTTGTCTGGAAGAAATTTGCGATATTAAAGTGACTGAAGCAATGGACACGCCGAATATTAAAACACTGCAATTTTTTGCGCCGACCGTTCAACCCGAATCTGTCACGCATGATGAAGACCATCTAATGCTTGAAGATGAAACAGTGCGACCTGAGGAAGAAACACAACATGAAGTGTTGAAAATCGATATTGATACGACTAAGCACCCGCGCTTTTTCCAGACGCTCAAGGAGTTGAATGTGGGCGGAATACTGAGCAAGCAGGAGGCGGAAGAACGAGCGGGTTATTGGTTATAGCCAGCGTCGTCCCGGCAGGACATTGCGTCGTCCCTGCGAAAGCCGGGATCCAGTTAAATAGAGGAGAAAAACCATGTCTTTCTTAAATCCCTTACGTCACGTTATCGGACGCGTATGCTATTATCGAAGATAAACAACCGCGCGGGTTGGTGGACATGTTTTGCAGCTCTGGCTGTCATTTCAGGACCACTGATGCTAGCGCGTCTCGCCTTTGCAGGTGTGTTAACGTTTGCTTCGTTACTGTTTGTTGGCATTGCACAATGCTTTGATCACTCGACGGAAGAAAAATTATTACAAAAAATGGATGAAAAGCTACAACTAAAAGATGTAAAGGTAGAACATGTGGAGTAGTTGGTAGCAGAAAAAGTGGCGGAAAAATTAGAGCAAGCGGCGCAAGCAGCTCTAAACCTGGAAAATGAAAAATTAAAAGAAAAAGTTTGCGCGTTTCCGATACCCAAGTCTAAGCAAACAGTAGAACAAGCCTTAACAAGAGCGGGAACAACGCTGGAAGACAGCAACACTCAAGACCAGCAAAGCAAAAAAACGCCTCTTCACCACCGCATAAAGTTTTTTAAACCTACTCAGCACACACCTGTGGTTGAGTTTAAATTAAAGACTGAAAAGACTGGCCACAAAGAGGTTTATGACGCGATTTGTAAATTAAAGGCACCCAACATTAAGCGTTAATTCCACATCTGGTTTGAACTATTGAATAAGATAAGTACTTAATATATACTTATTATGACCATAGTAATATGACCATAGGAATAACACAATGAAAAAAACCACATTTTCTATTCAAGCAGGTGCTTTCAAGGCGCAATGCCTGCAATTAATGGATGAAGTTAACGAAAAGCATATTTGCATCATCATTACCAAGCACGGTATCCCCGTTGCCAAGTTAACGCCCATTGATGATACACCGGTCGATTTTTTTGGCTGCTTAAAAGGGACAGTTACTATCAAAGGTGACATCACCGCACCCATTGATGTGAAATGGGGAGAAAATGAATGAACGGTTTGTTGCTCGATACACATGCCTGGATTTGGTATATAGAAGGCAGCGATGAGATAAGCAAAAGCACTCGAAAAGTTATTTCTAACGCTTTGCATGATAATCAAGCTTATATTGCCGCCATCTCATTATGGGAAATTGGCATGCTCGACAAAAAACAGCGTATCATCTTCGAGATGCCTGTTCTGGAATGGCTAAACAAATCAATCGCTATGACACACATTCGGACACAGCCCATCTCGCCCGCTATCGCCATTGAAAGCTGTCATTTGCCTGGTCAATTTCACGAGGATCCCGCTGATCGCCTTATCGTTGCTACTGCACGCGTCGAGGCGTTGACGCTCGTTACACGAGACAAGCGGATACTGGCTTATAGTCAGCATAAGTATGTTTCCGCTATAAAATGTTGAGAGCAGCCTTTTCAATTCGTATTTTATCAATACAAGCGGGATGACGACAGCTAGCATAAGCATTGAAAAAGTGATGCAAAAGTGTTACACATAAAAAAGATAGTAACCATTTGAGGTAGCCATGCCAACCCAAAATCCCAGAATTAACATAACGGTAGATGAATCTATTGCCAAACTCCTGGCATCACTTGCTGATCAGGAGCACACGTCTGTTTCTAATATAACAAAAGAGCTTGTTTTGGAAGCCCTTGAACGTCGTGAAGATATGGCACTTTCCGCCATCGCAAACATTCGTGATACCAAAAAAGCTAAAAGGATTAAACACAACGATGTCTGGAAATAAGCCTTACAATATTGAATACTTGGAATCTGTGCCTGAAGAAGATATCCCTGTCCTGCCTAAAACAGCTAAAAATACGATAAAAAAAGCCATTGAAGAACGCTTGATGATCGACCCGGTAGG
>DAIDIB010000043.1 GCA_027459575.1 Gammaproteobacteria bacterium
GTTCCCGGGTGCAAAGAGCGCACTCGGGCTACAAGCTGGCTTCACACTCATCGAAATACTGATTGTCGTGCTGATAATCAGTATTGTCACCAGCGTGGGTGTGCTGACAATCAGCCGCAACAATAATAAAGAAATAGAATTATTCGCCAAAGAGCTCACGCAAGTGATTAAGATGGCGGAAGAACAGGCGATGCTGCAACCGGCGGAATTAGGCTTGATGATGAAAGACCAGGCTTATCAATTCGCCGTGTTGCAAACCGCGCAAAACAGCAATACACAGCAATGGTCGGCGTTGGATGACAATGTGCTGGGACAACATGACATCCCATCCCATATTGAAGTGCGCATCGATACACACAGCCCACAAAGTAATGACGACGACGAAAGCAAGAAAAAATTACCCCAATTAGTTATTTCCACCAATGGCGATGTCACGCCATTCACTATTTACGTCGGTAAAAAAGGAGCGAAACCGCGCTTTGCAATTTCAGGAGATGCGGATGGCAATATCACCAGCAAAGAATTGGGCTAACAATGTCGTAGGGCTGACACTCATCGAAGTGTTAGTGGCGTTAGCTATTATTGCCATCGCACTCACCGCCGTAATCAAAGCAACTGCACAAAACATTCGCGGCACAGATTATCTGCAGAAAAAAACCATCGCGTTGTGGGTAGCCGAACAAGCGATGAGCGAAGCACGTGTTGGGCTGCTCAAAACATCCAGTGACTCACGCAACGACAGTCACCCGACTAATATGCTCGGCATGGATTTATACTGGCACGCTATCCAAACTACTACTCCAAGCAAGCGCATAAAAAAAATTACTGTGAATGTTTACGATAAAAAAGATACTGGTGACAACGACTCGCCTATCGAGACATTAGAAGGTTACATCTATGACAGCGACAAGTAAGCACTTCGGCGTCCGTGTATGCGGCGTCTGCCCACCCCACGGCTTTACACTGCTCGAAATTCTAATCGCACTTTTTATATTTGCGATAGTGGCATTGCTACTTTCAAGCGCCCTCCACAACGTCATCGGCATACAAGCACGCACAGAAAGCAGCGCCGAACGGCTCCACGACACACAAATCGCCCTACTCGTTATGTCGCGCGACATTACCCAGGCGATAAACCGACCCGTATTCACCGCGAGTGGCAGAGAAGAAGCTGGATTCGTCGGCAAGCCCATCAGTTTTACATTCACACATGCCGGCATGTCAAACGCCGATGGAAAAATGTTGAGAAGTACCTTGCAACGTGTGCGTTATTTTATTGATGGTACTAATTTGTGGCGTTATACCTGGGTCGCGCTAGATCAAGCACCACAAAGCGCGCCAACCAAACGTGCGTTGCTCACCAATGTACAAAGCGCCAGTTTTGAATATCTCGATAGCAAACAGAAATTTCACGCAGAGTGGCCAGTTCAAGACGGGCCACGCGAGTTGCTGCCACGCGCAGTGAAAATTAATCTTGTTATAACTAAATGGGGAAAGCTAAGTCAGTTATATGTTATTCCAGCGGAGCCAGCTAATGCGCCATCAGAACCAAAATCAAAGCCAGGTACAGAGCAAGGGCTGCAATTGCCCGAGCAAAAAGCTGCACCTGACAGGCATTAATCGCCAGCGAGGTGTCGCGATTGTTGTTGCCCTGTTCATCGTCGCGCTCGTGACGACGATGTCATACGTCATGTTGTCACGCCTGACACGCGATACACGACGCATCGAGTTGATTTCTCGCGATGTGCAGGCAGATCTTTACGCGCAAGGTTCGGTGATCTGGGCTAAAGACACCTTGCGTAACAATTTAGAAAATAAAAAACCAGACAGATTGATCGATGTGCTGCCAATCAAATCACCCGAAAATACCGAAAATGGTTATCACATCAGCAGCACGATTTACGATATGCAAGGACGTTTTAACCTAAACAGCATGGACAAAGGCGAAATGCAGGCGCAATTTATTCGTCTGGCGCACTTAGTGATGCCGAAAGTCAGCACATCACAATTACTGGAAATTTCCGGTACGATTGCAGACTGGGTATCAGCAGGCAAACAATCCAGCGAACTGTCCGAGTATTATCGTAACCTGCCCATTCCTTATCGCCCTTCGCACCGACCGATGGCAAGTGTGAGTGAGATGCGTCTGGTCAAGGGGATGACGCCTGAAATCTATGCAGCATTATTGCCTTATGTGACGGCGCTGCCCACCACAGCCCTGCTCAATGTGCAAACCGCCCCGGCACCGGTGCTGGCTTCCCTAGGCCCAACGCTGACATTGGAAAATGGCCGAGCAATTGAGCTGAGCCGCAAGCAGAAACCGTTTACCTCGACTTCAATGTTCACCAGTTTGCCCATATTAGCTAATAATCAGGTCAAGGCGACCAATATCACTGTGAATAGCGACTATTTTCTGGTGGAAACAACTGTGACCATGGAGAAGCAGCGGCTGGTGCTTTATACTTTACTGGAACGATCACAAAAGAATGGCAAGCCAGCGGTGAATATTATCTGGCAAAGCAAAGGATCATGGTAATGCAGGACAGGTTAGTTATATTTTTAGCGGCAGATGGCGCACCATCGTGGGTGATGGAGGGCGCTGATAACCATGTTGCTAGACGCGTGATGAGTGAGGAACCTGAAACGCTAGCTTCCGTTGCGGCGGGTAAAGAAATTATCGTCATCGTGCCAGCTGAGGATGTTTTATTAACCTCCGCCGTGCTGCCAAAATTATCCCGCTCGCGATTACTGCAAGCTTTGCCTTATGCAATCGAAGATCAACTTACCAGTGATGTGGAAAGCCTGCATTTTGTTCCAGCCGATTCACAGCCAGATGGAACCACGCCCGTTGTCGTCGTGGCGCAAGATAAAATGCGCCAATGGCAAGGCGTGCTGCAATCCTGGCGCATACAGGCAGACAGTATGGTGCCAGCGATTTTTGTATTGCCACTGGAAGAAGATGTCTGGCATGTCGCGGTGACAAACATGACAACCGTGCGCACCGGCGCGTTCGCTGGTTTTAGTTGCGATTCATCACAGTTAAACGCATGGCTATCCATCGCCCTTGCTTCAGCGAGTAAAAAGCCACGTCAAATTCATGTGCATAATTATTCCGGAAATACTGTTGTGTTAGGCAATCTGAGCGTAGAAGTGACAGAAGAAATGCTGCCCACGGATCAATGGTATCAAGACGCCGCGCAACAAATCACCACACCAGCAATAAATTTATTGTCGGGTGGCTTCGCTTCACGCAAAGCCAAATTCCCGCAAATGGGCAAAGTGCGCAAAGTCATGACTTATTTGGGCGCGGTATGGCTGGCATTGTTGCTGCTCTATCCGCTCGTCTCTTACATTACTTTAAAAACACGCTTAAGCAGCATTCAAGGGCAAATGTGGCAAGTTTATAAAAAACAATTTCCACAAGCGACCAGCATGATCGCGCCCAAAGTACGTTTCGAAGAAAAATTGCATAAAGCAGACGCATCGCTTGGGCTCAATCGCTTTTTAATGTTGCTCGCTTATTTGGGTGAGGGTATGCATAAATCATCCGGCGTCACGATTAAACGCATGGAATTTCAAGGCAGTACGCTAACGCTGGATTTGACCGCGACAACAGACGGCTTTTCTTCTTTAACCGATTATTTGTCGAAGCAGGGATTGTTAGTGAAGCAGCAAAATGCCAGCGTGAATGGCGAGCGTGTGACGGCAACGGTGCAGGTGGAGTAGTGGCTATGAATTACAAAGAAACATTGGAAAAAGCCAAAACCTGGTGGTCGCAATTAGCGCGCCGTGAACAACAGGCGCTTGCTATTGGTGGCGTCGCCGTCGCGTTTTTTATTTTATACGCCGGTATCTGGATGCCGATACAAAGCCATTTAGAAAACATGCGTGTCAGCATTGTCAAAGATCAGAAAACATTAGTGTGGATGGAAACCGCCGACAAAGAAATCAGCAGCATGGAAGGACAAGGCAAACAACAACAAAAAAAAACTATCACACCCGTTGAGTTGCTAAGTGTTGTACAAAGTACAATAGAAGAAGCCGGCTTAACACCCTCACTCAAGCAAGCCAAGCAATCCTCCAGCGACGCCATCGCGCTGCATTTTCAAAAAGCCGATTTCGATCGCCTGATTGCGCTGTTGATCATCACCCTTAAAGAGCAAAACGTCAATGTCACCCAATTTTCCGCCGCCGCGGATGCGCCGGGTGTGGTAGATGCGGATTTGACGCTGAAGATAGCTTAGCTCGATTCATAGTCGCGACCTTTTACGAAATTCCCCTCGGCCAACGCGTGCTTTTTGTGTGATGATAGGGTTCCGTCGCGATAGTTTGTAACGCAGCCTCAGCAGGTTTATAACCATGTTGCGCGGCGCGACGGATCCAGAATCTGCCGACTTCTGTATCTTGCGCTGTGCCATAACCGTAGTAATACATATACCCGACCGCATATTCCGCCTCAGCGATGCAATCACAGGCAAGCGGTAGCAATTCGCGCATAGCATCCTTGTAGCGTTCCTCTTTGAAGAAGCGTTTGCCTTGTTGTAATTGCGATGTCGTGCCAGGCATCAGATGTCTGGATTGCTCGGGGATATTTTTATCCTCAACATTTTTATGCATGCACGCGCTTAGCATCAGGGCAGCTATACAAATAGCGATTGAGCTAACAATTCTTACCATCACTATTGCTCCGTCTCATCTCGAGGTTTAAATACCAGCGGCTCGCGTGGCAGCGGCAACTTTTCAAGCTCGCCACCATTATCAAGGATAACAGCATCTGCCTTAATAGAGTGAATTTTAACACCTCCTGTCACAGTATCTCCTACTTGATAAATTTTCGCAGCTTGTCCAGATTGCGCAATATACGCTTTGGAAACTTCATTGCCTTGTTCATCTTCCACTTTTACAATACCCGTCACGCGTAGTTCAAGGCTGCTGATCGGTATTTTGCCACCCGCCGGTTTGCCAAATAGATGGTAACCCGGGATGGCAGCGATCATGCTGGTGGTTTTGTTGCTAATTTGCTCAACTGGCGGGATGGGTTGGTGAGTAATCTTCCAATCTTCTCGCCATTGTGCAATGCAGGCAATAAAAGTCATGGCTATAACGACCGCCATACCGCCATAAATGGCATTTATAGCCTGTTGTGGTAAATTAATGTTTAGCGTCATGGCGACATTATAGCGTAAATGAGGAGAAGTGCGCATGAGTTATATTGATCGAAATTTATTGGCTGGCGAACGCATTTTATTCCGCACCAAAAAGCATCTTATTATCTTTTTTTATCCGGTCATTTTGACGATTTTTGCCATTTACGCGGGTGGATATATGCACTCTCAGCCCTTATTACAGAAAATAGACTGGCTTCCGGGAGCAATAGCCCTTTTTTTATGGATTTACTCCTGGCTGCAATATCAGTTTTCAGATTACGTCGTGACCAACAGGCGAGTCATGATGCGCGAGGGGTTTTTTCTGCGTCATACCAACGAAATGCGTATCGAGACCATTTCGCAGGTCAATGTGGATCAAAATTTGCTGGGGCAACTATTAAATTATGGTATTGTGCGACTGCAGGCTTTTGGCGCGCAGGATTACTTTACTATGATCAGTCGTCCTAATGAATTTCAGCGCAGTGTGAATCAACAAGTAGATCAGGGTAAATAAAGGTTAAATGCAATCATTGAAGAACGATAGATTTTTAAGGGCTATCCGTCGTGAGCCCGTCGATGTCACGCCTGTCTGGATTATGCGACAAGCCGGCCGCTATTTGCCGGAATATCGTGCGACGCGCGCGCGCGCCGGCAGTTTTATGAATTTATGCAAAACCCCCGAGCTAGCTTGCGAAGTGACGCTCCAGCCTATCAGGCGTTATCCGCTCGATGCAGCCATTATTTTTTCTGACATTTTGACCATACCAGACGCCATGGGGCTTGGTTTGGAGTTGGTTGAAAATGAAGGGCCGGTTTTTGCCCACCCAGTGCGTACCGAGGCGGAAATCAGGCGCCTTGCCGTACCTGCCCCAGAGCAATTGGCTTATGTATATGACGCGATTAGCCTGGTCAGGCATGAGCTGGCGGGTAAGGTGCCTTTGATCGGTTTTTGTGGCAGCCCATGGACGCTGGCGGCCTATATGGTGGAAGGTAAAGCTCATCCGGGTTTTCCAACATTACAGCAAATGATGATGGACGAGCCACAACTGCTGCATAAGTTATTGGAGTTGTTGGCAAAATCAGTGGCCATGCACCTGGCCGCCCAGCGCGATGCTGGGGCGCAGGCGCTTATGTTGTTTGATACCTGGGGTGGCATGTTAGATGATGAAAATTATAAAGAATTCTCGTTAGCTTACATGAAGCGCATTATCGCTGAACTAAAGTATAATAATAATGAGGTGCCAATTATTTTATTTACTAAAAATGGTAGTCGCTGGCTGGAACAAATGGTTCAAACTGCTTGTGATGTGGTGGCGGTTGACTGGACGATTTCGTTAAAAGAAGCAAGAAGTCGTGTTGGCAAGCAAGTTGCGATACAGGGAAACTTGAATCCGACCTGTTTGCTGGAGCCTGAGCAAGTGATTAGAAATGAAGTGGCGAAGATACTGGATTCGTTTGGGCAGGGTTCCGGTCATGTATTTAACCTTGGTCATGGCATTACACCTGATGTGCCACCTGAACATGTGGCGGTGCTGGTGGATGCGGTGCATACACTGAGCGCGCCTTTTCATGCGGAGTAAATGATTATATGCGGAACGTGAAGAATATATTGTCATTGTCATCCCCGCCCCGGATTAAAACATTCTGGGATAAACTCCAGCGGGGATCCATCTTGTTAACACTTTTGCTATCAATGTTTTTCTTGATGCCAGCTATTTCATTCGCCAGCACCACAAGCAAACCCATACCCGCTGAGCAAGCGTTTCAGTTTCAAGTTCAATTTGATAAAAAGAATGACGATAGCTTCGCGCTGAAATGGCAAATGGCGCCCGATCATTATCTCTATCAGGAAAGTTTACAAGTCAAACTGGATAACAAACCAGTCAAGCTGACATTGCCACCCGCCATCTTTAAAAAAGGCATTGATCATGGCGATGAGGCGATTTACGATGGCGAGCTGAATCTGAATGTGCCATTTGGCCAGGCTAAACACATCACGCAATTAACCGTGCGATATCAGGGTTGTTCCAAAGAAGGATTTTGTTATCCACCCACAACGAAAAAATATAAAGTGGATATGACGAGGCAACAGTTAACATTAATCAATTCGCCTCATGCAAAAAATAGCATATTAAATTCATTCTTAACTGATCAAAGTCATACGAAGCATGCGTTAGGATCCGAACGTTTTGCCGTATCATTATTAATATTTTTTGGCCTGGGAATTTTGCTCGCATTCACCCCGTGCGTGTTACCGATGGTGCCGATACTGGTCAGTATTATTGCGGGGCATAAAAAACGCGCCGCGACTGCCAGCAAGAAAAGTATTTTCTCTCTTTGTCTCGCGTATGTGCTTGGCGTGGCTGGCACCTATGCGCTGGTGGGTGTGCTGGCGGCGATGTTTGGCGGTTCACTACAAGTCTGGTTGCAAAAACCCGTGTTCATTCTCATGGGCGCTGCGATTTTTATTTTGCTGGCCTTGTCATTGTTCGGATTATTCGAACTTTATATGTTTAAAGGCGCGCAAAATGCTATCGCAAGCTGGACGCGTCATTTAAAAGGTGGTTCACATATTGGTGTCTTCGCCATGGGCGTGCTTTCCGTTTTATTAATTTCTCCATGCACGACTGCGCCACTGATTGGTGTGCTGTTGTATATCGGTCAAAGTGGAAATATTTTATTAGGGGCAGCCGCTCTGTTTGTGATGGGGCTTGGCATGGGCATGCCGTTGTTGATGGTGGGCATGTCGGCGGATAAGTGGTTGCCACGTCGTGGGCCCTGGATGGAATGGGTTAAGAAATTTTTTGGCGTGCTGATGATTGGTATGGCGCTATGGATGGTTGGCAGGGTGGGAGTATTTGGCGCCTCACACAGTGTTTCGCAACAATTTATGTCGGTAGCGAGTTTGCAGGATTTCGATAAACTGCGTAACGAGTCCGCGCAATCTGGCCGACCCATTTTGCTGGATTTTTACGCTGACTGGTGTGAGTCTTGCGTGGTAATGGATAAAAATGTATTTAATAATCACGCGGTGGTGGATGCCTTATCGCCATTTACCATGTTGCGTATTGATCTGACCGCCAACACACCGATGGATGAACTGTTGATGAAGCATTTTAATGTTATCGCGCCACCTACAGTATTATTTTTTGATTCGCAAGGCACGGAAGTGGATTCAAAACGCATTGTCGGTGAAGTGGATGCTGATGAATTTATACAGCGTGTAGATACATTTATGTCAGCGGGCTGTGACAAGAACGCGACATGTTAAATAGCGTCATCCTTGCGAAAGCCGGGAACCAGTAAATAAGGAATAACAATGCTCTCAGAGAAATTCATACTCCCAAAAATTACTTCCACCTGCCTTGATCCTCTGCATACTTTGGAACGCCATTTTCTTGAGCGCCGTGAAGTACTGGAAAAATGGTTCGATGAGCAATGGCGTTTGACGCCGCCGCCGGTGTATGGCTCTGTTGATTTGCGTAACGCCGCGTTCAAGGTGGCACCCATCGACATGAATTTATTCCCCGCTGGGTTTAACAATCTCAATCCCAACTTTTTACCACTCGCTGTTAAGGCGGCGAAAAAAAGCATTCACCGCATCGCGCTAGCAGCGAAGCGTATTTTGATCATTCCAGAGAGTCACACACGTAATCTTTATTACTGGGAAAACGTTAACGCGTTAAAAAATATTTTGACGCAAGCAGGTTTTGAAGCCCGTTTTGCCTTGCTGCAAAAAGACGACAGCAGCGCGCAGGATATTCAATTGCCATCTGGCAACAGTGTGACGGTGGAACAACTGCGGCGCCAGGAGGATAAATTATGCGTTGATGATTTCACGCCAGATTTAGTGCTGCTCAACAACGATTTGTCCGCTGGCATTCCCGACGTGCTGCAAGGCGTGTCGCAAATGATGACCCCACCCGCCGAATTAGGCTGGAGCCAGCGCCTCAAATCCGATCATTTCCAATATTACGCGCAAGTAGCCGATGAGTTTGGCAAGATCATGGAAGTCGATCCATGGCTAGTGTCGCCACTCTTTCGTCATTGCGGCAACATTGATTTTATGGCGCAAGCAGGCATGGAATGTCTCATTAGCGATGCTGAAAAATTAATGGAAGCCATCAAGCAAAAATATCAGCAATACAATATTACTCATCAACCCTTTTTGATTATTAAAGCCGATGCCGGAACTTACGGCATGGCGGTGATGACCGTCAGAAATGTGGATGAATTGAAAACCATGAATCGCAAGCAGCGCACGCGTATGGCGACGATTAAAGATAACAAGCCGGTGAATCGCGTGATTATTCAGGAGGGTGTTTACACTTTTGAAACAGCGGGCAAAGAAGATTCAGTCGCGGAACCAGTCGTATATTTGTTTGGCGATGAAGTAATTGGTGGTTTTTATCGTGTGCACACCGATCGTGGCGTGGATGAAAATCTTAACGCGCCAGGTATGCATTTTGTGCCACTGCCATTTCCCGATCCTTGTAACGCGCCCTGTCAGGATAAAGGGCATGATGTGCTGCGTAATCGTTTCTATGTGTATGGCGTCGTGGCGCGATTGAGCATGCTCGCCGCCGCGCGTGAAATAAAAGGACAGGTATGAGTGATAAAACTGGATCCCGACTTTCTTCGGGACGACGGCTTGGCGTGGTGATGGATCCCATCGCTTCCATTCATGTGGAAAAAGACAGCACGCTCGCCATGTTGCTGGAAGCGCAAACGCGCGGCTGGCAGATTTATTATTTCGAGCAGCGCGATTTGCTGGTGAAAGACGGCATTGCCTATGGCGATGCTGCGTTGTTGAAGGTCACTGCTTCCACTTCCAGCTGGTTCTCATTGCAAGAAAAACAACGTATGCCCTTGGCGGAACTGGATGTTATTTTGATGCGCAAAGACCCGCCATTTAACAAGGAATATATTTATACCACTTATATTCTGGAGCTCGCTGAACGAGCAGGCACGATGATTGTCAATCGCCCGCAAGCTTTACGCGACTGTAACGAAAAATTTTACGCCACCCACTTTCCCCAATGCACGCCACCCACGCTGGTCGCGCAAAGCAAGGAACATTTATTTGAATTTTGGCGCGAGCACAAAGACATTGTCTGTAAACCATTATCCGGCATGGGCGGCGCGCAAGTATTCAGATTGCGTGATGGTGATACCAACGCCGTCGCAATTTTTGACTTACTCACGCGTTATGAACAAGTTTACGTCATGGCGCAAGCATTCATTCCTGAGATCAACAAAGGCGACAAACGTATTCTACTTATCAACGGTGAACCCATCCCTTACGCGCTCGCCCGCGTCCCACAAGGCAAAGAATGGCGCGGCAATTTGGCGCTAGGTGCGAAAGGCGTCGTGCAGCCACTTTCCGAACGCGATAAGTTTATTTGCGCCCAAGTCGGCCCAGACTTTGTCAAGCGCGGATTATATTTTGTTGGGCTAGATGTCATCGGCGATCATTTAACGGAAATCAACGTCACCAGCCCCACCTGCATACGTCAAATCGACGCCGGCGCAAACATTAATGTCAGTAAAATATTAATGGATTTTATCGCCGCTAAATTATCCTGATTGCTCTTTGTTAATTCGCGCGTTATAGTGCGCGCATTCATTATCATTAAATAAAAACAAGGAGCATTCTATGAAATCACATGCAGATCCCGCTACTACTGGAGACGTGAAGCCTGAAGATGGAAAGCAAGGACAAGGTGATATTCATGTTTATAGTCCGCCGATAGAAATGAAGCAGCAACCGCTGGAAGTGAAATCTCAACATCGTTTCATTCCCGATGATACACATTATGTTCCTATTGCTTTGAGGTTTTTTAATCAAAAAGATACGCCAGATGAGAAATCAGAGGCACCTGGCAGTGCTGTTGGGCTTGGTATGAATCACGATGGCTATCCAAGTTGACGTTTTCGCATGATGCTAGCAATTCAGCAATCTCACTGGCAGGCAACAGAACAAGACCTGCGCTGGGCAAAAACGCCAGGTCATTACATCATCGACATCCATGATGCGGATTATCCCGCGTTGCTAAAAGAAATTACCCATCCGCCAGATGTGCTCTACGTGCGTGGCGATAAAGCAGTATTGCAATGTCAGCAATTTGCCATGGTTGGTGCGCGTAATGCCACGCCGGCAGGGTTGCGAGACGCGGAAGCATTTGCATCGCATCTGGCGCAAGCGGGATTTGTGATTACCAGTGGCTTGGCGCTGGGTATTGATGGCGCAGCACATCGCGGCGCGCTTAACGCGAAAGGCAGGACTATCGCTGTGATGGGCACAGGACAGCTCCATCTGTATCCGCGCCAGCATAAAGGATTGGCTGATCAAATTGTTGCGAATGGCGGGGCGATTGTTTCAGAATTTCCACTGGATATGGGGCCGCAGCCTTACAACTTCCCGCGCCGTAATCGCATTATCAGTGGCATGAGTATAGGCGTATTAATCGTCGAGGCGGCATTAAAAAGCGGCTCTCTAACCACCGCCAAACACGCGTTAGAGCAAAACCGCGAAGTTTTCGCTATCCCGGGCTCTATTCACAGTCCACAGAGCCGTGGTTGTCACCAATTGATACGGCAGGGCGCTAAGTTGGTTGAGTCATCGGCAGACATCCTGGAAGAGCTGGGTGGCTTTTTGCAGCTCGAATTTCCTGGATCCCGACTTTCGTCGGGACGACGCGTGGCAGCGGAACAACGACTGGCAGTTGGCGGCGACGGAGTACCGGGCGTCGTCCCGGCGAAAGCCGGGATCCAGCCTGAAATTGACTCAAAACAGGCCAAATTACTAGCAAAAATAGACTATGCCACCACACCCCTGGATGTGATAGTATTGCGCACCGGATTGACTGTTAGCGAAGTTTCCTCCATTCTTTTATCATTAGAGTTAGAAAATTATATTGAAGCTGTGGCCGGTGGCTTCGTTCGCGTGAGGTGATGATGTTTGAAGTGTTAATGTATCTATTTGAAAATTATATGAATGGTGGTGTGGCAATTAACACCGATCCCAATACATTGTTTGTAGAGCTTGAGCAAGTAGGCTTCACCCGCGGCGAAATCAGCCGCGCGCTGGACTGGCTGGATGGCCTGTCCCAAGCACAGGAAGCGGCTCTGGCGAACCCTCAATTTAGCCCTTTTGCCCTGCGTCACTATCTCCCAGAAGAACGCGAACGTCTTGGCAAGGAAGGCATAGGCTTTTTGTTATACCTGGAGCAATTATCTATACTAGATCCAACAACTCGAGAAGTGGTACTGGACAGAATCATGGCCTTGGATAGCCGCGATGTTGATATGGGTCGAATCAAGTGGGTCGTTCTGATCGCACTATTCAGCCAGCCCGATAAAAAATCAGCACTTTCTCTATTGCAGGATATGATTTTATCCGACGTTTATGGTATCTTGCACTAACTTGTATTAATCTTGATCAAATAAAACCAGCTATAGTATGTATGTAGTGGGTATTAATTGGGAAACGGTATTTAATGGCACATAATTTAGTAGTTGTAGAATCGCCCGCGAAAGCGAAGACGATTAAGAAGTATCTGGGCGCTGAATTCACCATCCTTGCATCCTATGGGCATGTGCGGGATTTATTACCTAAAGAGGGCGCGGTTGAGCCGAATAAGCACTTCGCCATGCATTATGAATTAATCGAGAAGAATGAAAAGCACATGGCGGCGATAACGAGCGCCATGAAAAAAGCCGACGCGCTTTACCTGGCCACTGACCCTGATCGCGAAGGCGAGGCCATTTCCTGGCACGTTTATACTATTCTGAAATCCAAAAAAGCGCTGGGTAAAAAACCGGTGCATCGTATTGTGTTTAACGAAATCACCAAGTCAGCGGTGCAAGCGGCTGTTGCGCATCCACGCGATATTTCCATGGAATTAGTGAACGCGCAGCAAGCACGTCGCGCGCTGGATTATTTGGTGGGTTTCAATTTATCACCGTTACTGTGGAAAAAAATCCGTTATGGTTTATCCGCGGGACGCGTGCAAAGCCCAGCACTACGCATGATTGTCGAGCGCGAAGAAGAAATCGAAAGATTTGTTAGCCAGGAATACTGGGATCTGGAAGCGGCACTTGAAGCGCAAGCGAAAAATTTTACCGGCAAACTGACGACTTACAAAGGCGAGAAGCTGGAACAATTTTCTATCACGAATGCTGAGCAAGCGGAAAAAGTTAAGAAAGACGTTATCAAAGCGGCTAAAGGCATATTGACTGTCAGCAATGTGGAAAGAAAGCAGCGCAAACGTAATCCCGCCGCGCCGTTTATCACCTCGACTCTGCAACAGGAAGCCGCGCGCAAGTTGGGATTTGCCGTGCAACGTACCATGCGCATCGCGCAGCAATTGTATGAAGGTATTGATACAGGATCAGGCCCTGTTGGTTTAATCAGTTATATGCGTACTGACTCCGTTAATCTCGCGCAAGATGCGATTACCGAGTTGCGTGAACTGATCACGGAACGTTATGGCAAAGAAAATTTGCCAGAAGAGGCGCGTGTCTATAAAACCAAAGCGAAAAACGCGCAAGAAGCGCATGAGGCGATTCGTCCTACCTCTGCCACGCGTATACCTGAAGAGATTAAAGAGCATCTTTCGCCTGAACAATTTAAGTTGTATGACCTGATTTGGAAGCGCACGGTTGCATCGCAGATGATTTCCGCGACTATCGATACGTTAACCATCGACATGAATGCTGGCAAAGACAATCTATTCCGCACCACCGGTTCCACTGTGCTTGATCCTGGCTACATGCGCGTTTATCAAGAAGGTTCGGACGACAAGCCGGAAGAAATGGCGGATGAGACCTTGTTGCCGCAATTGAAAGAAGGCGATGAAGTGGCGATGAATGATCTCGCTTGCAATCAGCACTTCACTGAACCACCGCCACGCTATTCAGAGGCCACTCTGATTAAGGCGCTGGAAGAGCATGGCATTGGCCGGCCATCCACTTATGCGGCGATTGTATCAACGCTGCAAACACGTGAATACGTGGTGCTTGATAACAAACGCTTTAAACCAACAGATGTAGGTCGTGTCGTCAGCCGCTTTCTTACCACGTATTTTACACAATATGTGGATTATGCGTTTACCGCTCAGCTTGAAGATCATCTGGACGAAGTATCGCGTGGGGAAAAAGAATGGGTGCCGTTATTGGAAAGTTTCTGGGACCCCTTCAAGTCGCAGGTTGATACCATTCAAGATACTGTTAAGCGCAAAGATGTCACGCAAGAATTACTTGACGAAAAATGTCCTGAGTGCGGCAAGCCGCTGTCTATTCGTTTGGGCAAGCGCGATCGTTTCATTGGTTGCACAGGATTCCCGGATTGTGGTTACACGCGCGCTGTGCAGGAAAACGCTGAAGAGGCTTCTCACGACACCGATTTAGTTGAAGGCAAAGTGTGCCCCGAGTGTGAACATCCATTGAAAATACGACATGGCCGCTATGGCAAATTCATTGGTTGCACAAATTATCCGAAGTGCAAACACATCGAATCACTCAACAAGCCAACCGCCACCGGCGTGGAATGTCCCGAGTGCAAGCAAGGTCAAATTGTGCAGCGCAAATCACGCAAAGGGCGAATATTTTATTCCTGCAACCGCTATCCAGACTGCAAATACGCCTTATGGAACGAGCCTATCAATCAGGCTTGTCCAAAATGCGCATGGCCGATTCTCACCGTGAAGAAAACCAAAAAGCGCGGTACGGAACTAGTCTGCCCACGCCAAACTTGCGGTTACGTCGAGCAAGTGCCGGATGAGGGAAGTAAATAATTGGATGGAATAAACGACCCATATCGATTATAATAATGTTATACAAATTATTTATCGATGAGGGTCGTTATGCAGACTGTAATTATTTCCCCTAAATATCAAATTGTTATACCCAAGGAAGTTCGGGAGGCGCTCCATTTGGCACCAGGCGAAAAGCTGCACGTCTTTCGCTATCAAAACCGTCTGGAGTTTGTGCCCGTCAAAGATGTAAAAAAAATGCGTGGGTTTTTAAAGGGCATTGATACCGAGGTCGAAAGGGATAGAGATAGAACATGAAGAAGAATGTAGTGGATTCCTCCGGCTGGCTTGAATATTTTGCCGATGCTCCAAACGCTCAATTTTTTGCATCCGCAATCGAGAAAACGAAAGACTTGATTGTTCCCAGTATTTCTATTCTGGAAGTGTTTAAGCATGTTTTGCGTCAGCGCACGGAAAAAGAAGCGTTTGAGAGTATCGAATGTATGTTGCAGGGTACGGTTATAGATTTAGATCTGGAGACATCTCTTAGCGCTGCAAAATTGGCTGTGCAACATAAAATTCCTTTAGCAGATAGTATCATTCTAGCGACAGGCTTGGCGCATGAAGCAACTATCTGGACTCAGGATGATGATTTTGAAGGTCTGCCAAACGTTAAATACATCAGTAAAAAAGTCCGAGCAGTATTTTAACGAAGCATAGGTCTCCCGGATGAGAAAAGCACTCATCCGGGCTACACGGTTTTTGCGCAGGATTTTTTGCTTACAAAAAAAAGGCGATACCTTGGGGGTATCGCCTAAAATGCTCAACTCAGGTCTGGCAATCCATGCCAAAAATAACCGTCCCTGAACACACAAAACGAGGAGTGGTTGCACAAGTCCATTTTTGCGAGAGTAGTCAATCCGTGACTACAAGATCAATTATACTGATTTGAATAATATTCGCTT
This sequence comes from Gammaproteobacteria bacterium, assembly GCA_027459575.1. GTDB lineage: Bacteria > Pseudomonadota > Gammaproteobacteria > DSM-16500 > DSM-16500 > Aquicella. The sequence continues at coordinate 15,868 of DAIDIB010000043.1, forward strand.
TGCATCGCCGGGAAAAAACTGAGATATTAAGGAATGGTGCTGGTGTTGTAAACAAGACGAAATTATCGCATTTTAATTAAAAAACAATAACTTAGAAAATACTGTCCTACACGGCACTCGCTGACTACCTGTTTCACGACTAGACAATCTCCCATGTATTCTGTAAGCAAATGCTTACATGGGGTATGGCGATTTTGCCATATTGTCATCCCGCGCGGCTTCTGGCGCGGGATGACACGCCAACCCACATGACGCCAGCCGCAAAACAGGTATAATCAGCAAATCGTACTGTAGGAATAATAACAAACATGAAGCACCACATCGAAACATTATTACAAAACGTGCTGCGAGAAATGCAGCAATCTGGCGAGATGGCCGCCATTCCAGCGTTTATTCAAATTGATCCCGCGCGTGACAAACAACACGGCGATTTTGCCACTAATGTTGCGTTGTTGCTTGCCAAGCTCGCGCAAAAGAAACCACGCGATATCGCAGAGCGTATCGTGCAGTTGCTGCCAGCCTCGCCTTACATCGAAAAAGTAGAAGTAGCAGGGCCTGGCTTCATTAATTTTTTCATGTCGAACAAGGCGCTCACTGATGTGGTGGTGCGCGTATTAAATGAAAAAGAACAATTCGGCTGTTCCAAAATGGGTCGCGAGAAAAAAGTGTTACTGGAATTTGTGTCATCGAATCCCACAGGGCCCCTGCATGTAGGTCATGGCAGACACGCGGCGTTTGGCGCGGTGATCGCTAATTTGCTGGATGCGGTCGGTTTTAAAGTCATGCGTGAATATTATGTGAATGACGCGGGTCGTCAGATGGATATTTTGGCGGTGAGTATGTGGCTGCGTTATCTGGCGATTTGCGGTGAAAAAATAACGTTCCCAGCGAACGCATATAAAGGCGGCTATGTCATCGATATCGCCCAGGCTTTGCATGACGCTCATAAAAATCATTTTCAACTGTCAGCTGCCGAAGTGTTTACAGATTTACCCGCTGATGAACCGCAAGGTGGCGATAAAGAATTATATATCGATGCAGTCATTGCGCGCGCGAAGAAATTATTAGGCGATAAATATAAAGCGGTTTTTGACGTCGGCTTGAATAATATCGTGGCGGATATGCGCGATGACCTGGCGGAATTTGGCGTGCACTTTGATAGCTGGTTTTCCGAACAGGCGCTGGTGGATGCGGGCGGCGTGGAAAATGCCATCGATAAATTAAAGCAAGGTGGTAATTGTTACGAGCGTGACGGTGCATTGTGGTTTGCCTCCACTAATTTCAAAGATGAAAAAGATCGTGTGTTAGTGCGCGCCAACGGGCAAAAAACCTATTTCGCTAACGACGTGGCTA
>DAIDIB010000044.1 GCA_027459575.1 Gammaproteobacteria bacterium
CATTCGATTTTAATATCGGCTTAAATTTGCTGATGACTGATTTGGTTACCTGCATGAAACACAAGATGCTCCGAATCTCGATTGACGCATTGAACAGGAAATTTATTTCCACCCCTGTTCCACTAATTAAAATTAACCGTCTTGATCATCGCGAATTGAATAAAGCAATGAAGACGCTCACTATGCTGATTCAGGCGTATGTGTGGGAAGATACTACAAAGCCCGTTAGAGTTATTCCGCGCGTTTTATCAGAAAATATGTATGAATTACTTAAATACAGCCCGCGCGTGCCAGTGATGACTTATTCAGATTACGTGCTACAGAATTTCCGCCGCATGGATGAAAGCAAGGGTGTCACACTCGATAATATTGAGCCGATTTACACGTTCACTGGCGATCCAGAAGAAGCATGGTTTATCAAAATCCACGTGGTGATGGAAGCGGCCTTCGCCAAGGCGATTGAATCCGCGTACAAAATTCATAGCCTGGCTCATTTGCCAGAAGAAATTGCAAATAGGAACGAGCTTTTTTCTCAATATTTTTCTGAAATGGCGAGCTCGATTGAGCAGGCTACAGAAGTATTAGGCAAAATGTACGACCACTGCAGCCCGTCGTTTTTCTTTAATGTGTTGCGACCGATTCTGGAAGGCACCGATAAAGCGGGCGGCATCATATTTGATTTGCATGACAAAGGCGCGCAACATCCTGTTATGTACCGCGGCTCATCTGGCGCGCAGAGCAGTACCGTGCCCGCGCTTGATGCGATATTAAGTCTCAAACTTCCAACTGATAATATGAGTAAAGGTCTGCAGGTATTTTTAGATTACATGCCGAATTTTCACAAAACATTTATTCTCTCACTGCGCAATACCAACGTGCCAGATTCATATGAACGCCGACGCGCTATTGGTCAGTTGTGGCTATTCAGACGAAAACATCTGGAAATGCCGGCGGAATACATCACCAAAGAGGCAGCGAAAAAAGGCATTCCACCCAATCAAGTCACCGGCACCGGCAGTACCAACATCGGTTTATTCCTCTCCAAGCGCGCTCGTAGAACGGGAGATGCGGCGATTGAGCATGGCGGGCCGGTGGCGAAGTTATAGTTTGTTTCTCACCACATGCAGCACTTCTTTACGCTTGCGTAATTTACGCAAAATGCGGGCGAGATGTTGGCGGTTGGTGACGGAAATGGTGACTTCTACGTTAAAGTGCGGCTTATCGCTATCCGTAGCGCGCATTACCTCAATGTTGGAATCCGCTTCAGAGAGGGCGAGTGTAAGTGCCGCCAGACTGCCACGGCGATTCACTAAATGCACTTTAAGGTCCACAGAGAAATCACCTTTCGTATGTTCATCCCAGGTCAGCGGCACATATTTATCTGGCATTGAATGATATTTTTCTATGTTTGGGCAATGCAGCGTGTGTACTTCCACGCCCTGACCCATTTTAATTAATCCCGCGATATGATCGCCGGGAATGGGGCGGCAACATTTCGCGTATTTGATAATTAAACCTTCCGTGCCTTTAATCGCAAGCGCAGGAGTTTTGCTTTGCTCGATTGGCTCAAGCGCGGTAAGAGGTGTGATTGATTTGGCGATTTGTTTGGCGACGAGTAACGCCGGTCGATTGCCAATACCAACCTCTTCGTAAAGATGTGAAATTGACTCAAGCCGGAAATGTTTCACAATCGCCATTAAAACATCTTCGTTAGCGGCAATGCCATGTGCCAGCAGAGCTTTTTCCATCAAACGCTTGCCCAGTTCCACCGATTCATCGCGCTGCTGTTTTTTCAGATAATGTTTAATGCGATTACGCGCGCGTCCTGTCACGACAAAATTCAGCCATGCGGGATTGGGTCGTGCGCCGGGCGCGGTGATAATTTCCACTTGCTGCCCACTCACCAGCGTGGAACTTAATGGTGCGAGACGCTTATCCAGTCGTACCGCGACGCAGGTATCACCGATGGCGGAGTGAATGGCATACGCATAATCAACGGGCGTTGCGCGCGCGGGTAATTCAATGATTTGTCCTTTGGGTGTGAACACATACACTTCGTCGGGGAATAATTCCGTCTTAACGTCTTCTATAAATTCAACAGGATTTTTAGCGGTTTCATCCATTTCCAAAATACTTTGCAACCAGCTATGCGCATGCGTTTGTGCTTCGTGCGATGCTTTTTTCTCGGACTTATAGAGCCAGTGCGCGGCGATGCCATTTTCCGCCATTTTATGCATTTCTTCCGTGCGTATCTGCACTTCGATAGGAATGCCGTAAGGCCCGAACAGTACGGTATGCAGTGACTGGTAGCCATTCGCTTTGGGTATGGCGATATAATCTTTAAAACGATGTGCAATCGGCTTGTATAGATTATGCAATACGCCTAGCACACGATAACAGGTATCAAGTTTATCGACGATAATGCGAAAACCATAAACGTCCATGATTTCGGAAAACGATAAATGACGCGTCAGCATTTTTTTGTAGATGCTATACAAATGTTTTTCACGACCCGCAAGCGTCGGCGAAGGAATATTGCCTTTTTTAAGCGATTCCTGAATTTGATGATGAATTTTTTCCATGATTTCCCGGCGGTTACCCAGCGCTTTTTCCACTGCGTTTTGTAAAACACGATAGCGCACTGGATAAAGCGCGGCGAAGCCTAAATCTTCCAGCTCGACGCGAAAAGAGTGCATGCCGAGACGATTGGCGATGGGCGCGAATATTTCCAGTGTCTCCAGCGCTTTGCGACGACGTTTATCAGGTGGCAGACTGCTCAGCGTGCGCATGTTGTGCAGACGGTCACACAGCTTGACGAGAATCACGCGAATGTCACTCGCCATCGCCATTACCATTTTGCGGAAATTTTCCGCCTGCGCCTGCGCGTAATTTTCAAAATGAATTTGTGTCAGTTTGGTGACGCCATCGACCAGATCGCCAACTTCTTTGCCGAAGAGATCGATTATTTCATTCAGTTCAACCTGCGTGTCTTCTACAACATCATGTAGTAACGCCGCCATAATGGTGGCGGGATCCATGCGCATTTGTGCCAGAATGTCGGCAACCGCGACAGGATGGGTAATGTAAGGTTCGCCGGTATAACGCGCCTGGCTGCCATGCGCCTCTTTGGCAAAGAGGTACGCCTTTTCGATGTCAGCTACCTGCTGAGTCGTAAGATATTGATTAACTGCATTTTTTAATGGTTCAAATTCTTTCACGCATTCCCTCCACCTTCTTATATTATGGATGGATGTAAAAAGTTTGTATATCGAATCTATTCATCGCGTTATACTAAATGTGGATTAATTAGGGAGGATTAGCTGATGAGTTGTAACAAGTGTGGAAACTGCAAAAGGATTTGTCCAGTAACATTTGGTTTTGCGCTTGGTATTACCTGCGGTTTATTCATGATGGTGTTGGCTTGGGCAGCCGCCTGGCTGGGTTGGGGCAGCACGTTGGTGGAGAATTATAGCAATTATCTTGCTGGCTATGATGCCAGTTTCGTTGGTGGTTTAATCGGTGGATTGTGGGGTTTGTTAAAAGGCTTTGTTTTCGGTTTTGTTCTGATTATGATTTATCATCTCATTTGCTGCTGCAAAAGAAAGTGCTGCAAGAGTGATGGCAAATGTGGTTGCTGTGGCTCTAAAGAATGTAAGACAGAAGGTAAATAGCCCGGACACGTTTTTTGTGTCCGGCATGTGTTATCGCACGGTATAAAAAATTAGCCTCACAATGTGAGGCTAATTTTTTTATACCGTGCGAACCCCGTTAATTCTTGGCGGCTGTTTGTTGTGGCGCTGGTGTAGGTGTAATAATCAAGTTGTTATCTTTGTCTAGCATATACATGGTGCGTAGTATTTTTAGCGCTTCAAATAATTGAAAATCGCTTTTAGCTAGCGCCACGTCATTGGTGTTTAGTAAATCTGAATTGGTGTTAACCGTGTCTGCTCCTTTAAGATGATTGCGAAGCTGATATTCCTTGATCGGTTCCACCATGGCAAGATCCTGATCCATAGTATTGCTAACTAGCTTCAAGTCTTCAATACGCACATCAGGAATGATACCCACATTTTGGATAATGCGTCCCGCCGGTGTGCGATAGAGCGCGGTTGTTAATTTCAGAGCGTGTGTTTTATCAAGTGGAATAACTGTCTGCACAGAGCCTTTGCCAAAGCTTGGTGTGCCAACAATCAACGCGCGGCGATAATCTTGTAACGCGCCAGCGACAATTTCCGAAGCTGAAGCGGAACCGCCATTGATAAGAACAACCATGGGCGCGCCATTCAAAATATCCGAGCCGGTCGCTTTGGCATCATATTGCGCCTCTGGCAATCTGCCTTCGGTATAGACGATCAGGTCATTATATTTTTTCAGATTTTTACTGTTTAAGAAGTTATTAACGACTTGTACCGCAGTTTCCAGTAAGCCGCCTGGGTTATTACGCAAATCTAAAACGATACCATTTAGCTTGCCATTGTTCTGAGCTTTTAATTGCAGGATGGCATCATGCATCAATTTTGCCGTTGGTTCCTGGAATTGCGTGATGCGAATGTAGCCGAAATTATTATCCAGCATCTTACTTTTCACGCTGGCGATTTTGATAATTTCCCGATTTAACTTGAAGGTCAATGGCGCTTTTTCGCCTTTACGTAATATTGTCAGGGTCACTTGCGTGCCAGCTTTGCCGCGCATTTTATCAACGGCGTCCTGTAATTGCATTTCGCTGACAAGTGAACCATTAATCGCGACTACATAATCGCCAGCCTTAATGCCAGCTTTAGCCGCGGGTGTGTCATCAATGGGTGAAACCACTTTGAGAATGCCAAACTCGGGGGTGATTTCAATGCCAACGCCACCGAATTCACCGCTGGTGGTCATTAATAGGGTTTTGTACGCTTCTTTATCCAGATATTCTGAATGGGGATCTAAACCGCTCACCATGCCGCGAATGGCGTTATCAAGTAACTCGTTGTCGGGTGTTGGTTTAACATAAAAATCTTTGATAAGCACAATGGTGTTGGTGAAGCGATTGATATCATCATCGTTAACCTGACCTTTCTCATCGGTCGCAACTTTAGCATCGGGTATCTTTGCATTAGGCGCAGGCGCTGCTGCTGGCGCAGCACCTGGTAATCCTGGCGTCGGTAATGTGTTAGGTGAGGATGTAGATTCTGCGAAGGTTGTAGAGATCGGTGCAATCGTGGCGATGATAAGCAGAGCGATTGATACATAGATACTTAAGATTATAGTGCGCATGTTCATAAGTCATCCCTGGTTTACTTATTTTAATTATAGCACTGCTTAAGGGCGATGGGGTGCATTATGATAAAGAGATGATAGATTTGCCGCTCATTTCCGGTGGTTCTGGCAGTCCTAGCAAATAGAGCATTGTTGGTGCAATATCAGATAACTTGCAGTTTTCTTTGACAATTTTTGCGGGGCGACCTGAGTAAATAAAAGGCACTGGATCGGTGGTGTGTGCTGTATGTGCTTGATTAGTATTGTAATCAAACATTTGCTCGGCATTACCATGATCGGCGGTGATAATTAGCTCGCCGCCGGCCTTTTTTAGAGCATTTTTTATTTTTCCAAGGCAAGTATCTACTGTTTCAATTGCTTTAACGGCGGCAGTAAAATTTCCTGAATGTCCTACCATGTCTGGATTGGCAAAATTACAAATAATCACATCGTATTGATTTTTCTCAATTTCACTAACAAGGCGATCTGTTAGCTCATAAGCGCTCATTTCTGGCTGCAGGTCGTAGGTCGCAACCTTTGGCGAAGGAATTAGAACACGGTCTTCGTTGGGATATGGCTTTTCTACGCCACCATTGAAGAAAAAAGTAACATGTGCATACTTTTCTGTTTCAGCAATGCGCAGTTGCTTTAGGCCGGCCGCGCTAATCACGTCGGCGAAAATATGGTTCAAGGGTTCGGGTGGGAATGCCACCGGAGTATGGAAGCGCGCGTCGTACTCGCTTAAGCAAACAAATGTAGCTAACTGAGGTGCTTTTTTGCGCACAAAGCCTGTGAAGTCAGGGTCAATATATGCCTGGGTTATTTCACGCGCGCGGTCGGCGCGAAAGTTCATAAAGATGATGACATCGCCATCATTAATAGTAACGATTGGTTGGTCGGGTTTTACGATGCGCGTTGCTTGTACAAATTCATCTGTTTCATTTCTATCATAGGCAAGTTGCAGGCCAGCTTCAGCGCTTGGGGCTTCATAGGGTGCTTCGCCCAGCGTCAGTAAGTCGTAGGCTTTCTGTACGCGGTCCCAGCGTTTGTCTCTATCCATGGCATAGTAGCGGCCGATAATAGATGCAATTTGTCCGCACGACAGCTGCTGGCATAACGCATCAAGCGCCTGTAGGGACGACATGGCGCTCTGCGGTGGTGTGTCGCGGCCATCCAGAAAAGGGTGTAAATAAACATTCGCCACATTTTGCGTGGCTGCCATTTTTAGCATGGTGTGAATGTGTTGTTCCTGGCTATGCACGCCTCCGGGTGAAAGCAGACCAAAGATGTGCACTCTTTTTTGGTTACGAAGGGCCTTTAACAAAACGTCATTCTTGAAGAAGCTGCCATCTTCAATAGCCGCGTCAATGCGCGTTAAATCTTGATGCACTATACGCCCCGCGCCCATATTCAAATGACCGACTTCCGAATTACCCATCTGGCCTTCGGGTAGGCCCACGCATTTTCCAGAGCCAGAGATCAGCGTGTGGGGGCAGTCGCGCCATAGCTCGTCGAAATTAGGTTTGTGCGCAGCGGCGATGGCATTGGCATCTGGATTTTCGCGGCAACCGAAGCCATCGAGGATAATGAGAGTTAATGGTTTGTGCTGATTTGTCATGGTGCGTTAATGTTAGCAATTGTTATCTTTGACTGCTACAGTTAAACTATGTTTTTGCCACTAGGTTACGCAAGATGATAAGAATACAACAAGGACTATTTTCGTTAACACTGGTTATATTATGCTCGACTGTATATGCGGTCACATCTGCGCCTGTCAACAATGCAAAGACATCCGCGACAGTTGTTACGCCCGCGACCACAACTATCACTACTACGACAAAAACAAACAAAACCGACACAAACAAAACCGATACAAACACAACTGGCGGAGCAAATGCAACTGGCGCAACCAAAACCGACACAGCCTCGACTAGCGATACGGCAACGGACGACACTTCCGCGAACTCAACAACAGATATTTACGCCGATTCAGTAGGTGATACAACAGAGTCTGCTCCTGCCAAAGACGTTTTCGAGCCCATCAACCGCATCATGTTTCGCTTCAACGAAACGGTTGATAAATACATCATGAAGCCTGTCGCCAAGGTTTATAATGTCATTATGCCTAAACCGCTAAATCAGGGTGTGCATAATTTTTTTAACAATATCGGTACCTTGCCAACCATTGCCAATGATGTGTTGCAATTTAATTTTTATCAGGCGGCGAATGATACCTGGCGAGTTTTAATTAATTCTACCGTTGGTATAGGTGGTTTATTCGATGTCGGCTCTCGTATTGGTTTGAATTATTACTCGAATGATTTCGGCTTAACATTGGCAAAGTGGGGGTGGAAAAGTTCCAATTATTTAGTGTTACCGTTTTTTGGCCCTAGCTCACCGCGCGATACCCTCGGCCTTCCTGTTGATTATTTTGCATTTTCTGTCTATCCCCATATTAATCCGCAGTCTTTGCGCTACCAGGTATATGGTTTAGGCGTGGTGGATAGACGCGCGCAGTTATTAAAGTTTCAGGAGGTATTGGAAGAAGCCACTTTTGATAAATATGTATTTATTCGTAATGCTTATCTGCAGCGTCGTGCTCATCAGATCGAAGAAACTCACCATTTGAGCTATAATGAAAGGGATATGGGTCAGCCAGTTGCGGAAACAGGTCAAACAGTAGCGGCAGATGCAGAAGCCACGGCGGAGCCATTACAGCCAAGCGGTCAGCCGATTGAAAGTGGCAAGCCAGAGGTGGCGCAACCGGAACAAAAACAGACTACAGTTCAACCGGATGCAACCGCAGAATGAAGTCCAGGATCGGAGGCATCATGAGCGAGTTAGCGATATGGGCGGCGACAGTCAAAACAGCCATACACGACATCGCGAAGCAAGCAGCGGCGTTGGGTACTGGCTTGCAGAACGCGGCTCCCGGTGATAAAACTGGGACACCTAATAATTCTGTGCAGTATCTGGTGGATACTTCAGAGCACCTTGACCATGTGGTTGAGCAAATTGAAAAAATGCTTGAGTCTGAGCGATGACAACATCCGATAAAGAACGTGAAAAAAAATTGCTGCAATTAGTGCAAGACACGCTAGCGCAAGATGTGAAACTGCGCGAGAAATACAATGTCGGCGACAAGTTTCGTTTTATTCGTGATCGTTTACAGGCGCTTTCTACGCGTTTGGACGAACAGGTCAAGGCTGCTGAGCAAGAAGTTAAAAAAGCTGAAAAACAAGCGCCTGATGAGGTGCTAGTTTATGTTTATCTGTACAATGCCCAAGGCATATTATTTCCTACCTGGCAAAAAATGGTAACACCGGCTGTGTTATACGAATACAGTGTAAACCGTCCTATTTATGCTGATAAATCCCTCGTAGAAGCCTATATACGCTCCAAGACCAATAAGGCGCAACATGGCTATCTCTCAGTGGCTCTTGCTCCTTCTAATATTTTAACCACTCCAAACGAGATCAAAGACGCTATCGGCGGCACACTGATTAAAGTTCGGGAAGGTTCGCTATTAATCAACAAGATAGTGCTATTTACGCATAATGGTCACGAATATACCCTCTCTGAGACGGGCGCGCTGACCAAAAAACAAGATTAATCTCCTAATATTCCCTTAATTTATATGCGTTATCGTAGCTCGGATGAGTGTTTTTCTCATCCGGGGAACATACTTACAAAAACAAAAAGTAGGTGACTACAATGGCGCGCAAAGCAAAAAGAGCGGGTATCTACGACAAAGACATGCTGAAAGAATATGACAAGCATGTGTTTGGCGCGTGGCTGCCTTATTTGGTGTGAGCACAGGACATGCGTCCCATAAATTTTTTGCCAAGTTCCATATTGCTTTACGAGAATTCGGTGAAGCGATAGGCGCGTTATTTTTCCCTGCAATGAAATACACAACCGATGAACATCATTGCAGTGCATTAGAGCGCCAACACGGCTCGCAAAAAATGTTGTTTAAAGAGTTGGGTGTGGAAGCTGCGGCAAAACAACCCGCTGTTCCGGAAAGGGACGTTGTGCCGGAAATCGACGTCGTCGTCCCGAGAAGGTACGTCGTCCCGGCGGAAGCCGGGATCCAGCCAATAGACGAAGACACTGGCGCAGGTGTAGGAATCACCGCTTCCTTCCCGGTCCCCAGTTTTTCTCGATCGAGTCAGTAATAGTCTCTGATCCTGGTTTGTTAGGCGTGCTTTGCGTAAAGGTAGAACTTTTACCCAATTGCGTCGCGAAACTCTGAAACGCGGCGCCTTGTTTAAACGCCACGCTTTTATGTTTTTCCTTGATGCCATGGCGAAAATCTTCTGTGGAGCTTTGATCAAGGCCTTTTTCCTTTAATTCTTCCTTGACCGCATTTTCACTGTTTATTGCTGTCTCAGCAGCGCCTGCCTGTTTTGCTGTCTGCTCCATGCGCCAGCGCGATTCGCCCGATACCGGTTGTTGTTTCCCGCTCAACATACCGCGATCAAGAAAAGTCTGACGATGTTGTTTTTCCAGTGTGGCTTTTTGCTCAATCTTGCCTTCTTCCAGCTTTTGTTCTACTTTATTCTCTTCGCGTTCTTCGTAATATTCTTCTTCGGTCTGCTCGTGTAGTTCGTGCTTGGAGATATCCGCTTCTAATTTGCTTTTACTATCAATGACGGTACCGCTGGTGGTTCGGGTGCTATCATCACTTTCCGGCACGCGTGGCTTGTCTGCGCCTTTCTTGCGGCAATCAGCGCAAACGCTGCCGTATTCGGCGCCGCTGGTGGCTGACATTTGCAAAAAAGCGGTCAGTGGTTTGATCTGGCCGCAGATGCTACATGTTTTAGTTAAGGATGAATGCTCTTTTTCCACGCCGAAATTCCAATAAAGATTAATAAGTTACCGATCTGTTGATAATAAAAATATCTATCCTTGCTTGCCGATTGTATATTCGTTATGCTCTTGATCTTTCACTCGCTGCACATATTAGCACCAATTGGTACTTTGAGTATAGCAGCGGTGTTGGATGCTGGCCTCGAATAGAGGGAAATACGATTACAATATGGGAGAAAAACAACATGACAAAAGGACCTTCTTTACAAGATCCTTTCCTGAACTCTTTGCGAAAAGAAAAAGTTCCGGTGTCAATTTATCTGGTTAATGGTATTAAACTGCAGGGTATGATCGAATCATTCGATCAATTTGTCGTGCTGCTGAAAAACACTGTCAGTCAGATGGTGTATAAGCATGCCATCTCAACTATCGTGCCAGCGCGCAATGTGAGCTCGGCGTTCGAATATAACACCGGCGGTTCTAATGGCTATCATGGCAATGGTAATGGCAACGGTAACGGTAATAAAGTTGGCGGTAGCAAAGCCGGCGGCATGCCATCTGAATAGTGCATGAATCATCGCGGAGAACCTGAACGGGTTATCTTGGTCCATGTCAATTTTCCTCAGGAAAAAATGGCGGAAGACCTTGATGAATTCAAAGAGCTTGCGATTTCAGCGGGAGCTGAAATTGTAGCTGTTGTCACGACCACGCGCAGCGCCCCGGAATCCAAATATTTTGTTGGCTCAGGCAAAGCGGAAGAAATCCGTGATACCGTGCAGGTAACAGGGTCGGAGCTTGTCATTTTTAATCATGTGCTATCACCCGCGCAAGAGCGCAATCTGGAAGGATTGGTAAAGTGCCGAGTGCTTGATCGCACGGGGCTAATTCTGGATATTTTCGCGCAGCGCGCGCGCAGTTTTGAAGGTAAGTTGCAAGTCGAGCTGGCGGTGCTCAAGCATCTTGCTACTCGCCTGGTGCGAGGGTGGACTCACCTTGAGCGGCAACGCGGTGGTATAGGGTTACGCGGCCCAGGTGAAACGCAGCTGGAAACCGATCGGCGTCTCATCCGTAATCGCATCAAAGTGATTACCTCGCGTCTGGATCGCTTACGCAAACAGCGTGAATTGGGTCGGCGCGCGCGCAAACGCGCAGTCGTGCCCACTGTGGCGCTAGTCGGTTATACCAATGCTGGCAAGTCGACTCTATTTAATAAGCTGACAGGCGCGAAGGTTTACACTGCAAACAAATTATTTGCTACTCTCGATCCCACACTGCGACGTTACGATACACCCAAAACGGGTCCTGTTATCTTCGCTGACACAGTAGGATTCATTCGGCATTTGCCACACGATTTAGTCGAGGCATTTCAGGCCACACTTGAAGAAGTCAGCGCAGCGAATTTGCTGTTGCACGTCATTGACGCGCACGATGACGACAAAGATTTACACACCCAACAGGTTGATCAGGTGTTGGAAAGCATCGGCGCGCATGAAGTGCCGCGTTTGTATGTCTATAACAAAATCGATTTAGCCAGTGTGCTCCCCCATATCGATCGAGACGACACCGGAAAAATCCGACGTGTATTTATTTCAGCCACTAAACAACTCGGCCTGGAAGAGTTACAGGAAGCTATCGGCGAAGCCCTGGGCTACGACCTCATTGAACAAGAAGTAATCTTACTCCCCAAGCAGGCCAAAATCCGCGCAGAACTATATGCCCGTGAAGCCGTTCTCTCTGAAACTATCGATGAGCATGGCCGCTATCACCTCCACGTCCGCATGCCACGTGTGGAGTTGGAAGCGCTTTTCAGCTAAGATGTCAAAAAGACATTAACTGAAATCGAACGGCGGACCGGGAGGCTCTGTTTCTTTTTCGCAGCGCAGCGAGAAAAAAAACAGACCTACCGGGCCGTGGTTACCGTTAACAATTAGGTAATTTAGGACAACATAGCAAATGGCAAAAAGCATCGTAATACTCGGCAGCCAATGGGGTGACGAGGGCAAAGGCAAAATAGTTGATATGCTCATGGATCAGGCCCACGTGGCCGTACGCTTCCAGGGCGGACATAACGCTGGCCATACGCTAGTCATAGACGGCAAAAAAACTATCTTGCGTCTAATCCCTTCCGGCATCTTACACGCTCACGCGCAATGCATCATCGGCAATGGTGTGGTGCTATCGCCCACCGCGCTTTTAGAAGAAATGGGCGAGCTGGAAAATCGCGGTGTGCCCGTGTCGCAACGCTTACGCATCAGCGGCTCCTGTGTGCTGATTTTACCGTATCATGTCGCCCTCGATCGCGCCCGTGAACAGGCGCGCGGCAAATCCGCCATTGGCACCACCGGTCGTGGCATTGGTCCTGCTTATGAAGATAAAGTCGCGCGGCGCGCCATTCGTTTCGCCGATTTGTTCGACGAGAAATTGCTGGCAAAAAAACTGGAAGAAGCGCTGTCCTATCACAATTTCGTGCTGCAAAATTATCATAAGCATGATCCAATCGAACTTCGCCCTTTGCTGGATAGCTTGTTGATGATGGTGCCACGCCTGGAACCGATGCGTATCGATGTCTCGCGCACACTCGCGGAATATCGCGCGGAAGGGAAGAATCTCTTATTTGAAGGTGCGCAAGGCACGTTGCTGGATGTGGATCATGGTACTTATCCGTATGTTACTTCATCCAACACCATTGCTGGCGCGGCAAGCGTAGGCAGTGGCTTTGGCGTGCGTTATCTGGATTATATTCTCGGCATTACCAAAGCTTACACCACGCGTGTGGGATCCGGCCCTTTCCCGACTGAATTGCACGATGAAGTGGGCAAGCAGTTATCTGTTCGCGGTAATGAATTTGGTTCTGTCACCGGTCGTCCGCGTCGTTGTGGCTGGCTGGATATGGTCGCGTTGCGTCACGCTATCCAGCTCAATAGCTTATCCGGCTTGGGAGTCATGAAGCTGGACGTACTGGATGGTTTGGCCACTGTGAAAGTCTGTGTCGCTTATCGTCTGGATGGCGAGGTGATCCGTTATATGCCAAGCGAAAGTGATGTGTTTGAGCGTTGCGAGCCGGTGTATGAAGATCTGCCGGGCTGGCAACAATCCACCGCGGGTATTCAGAAATTTGCGGAATTGCCGGCGAATGCGCAAAAGTACTTACTGCATGTGGAGAAATTGGCGGGTGTGCCGATTGATATTATTTCCACGGGACCAGATAGGAAAGACACGATTGTGTTGCGGCATCCTTACGGTGCTGAAGATCGTGATGCGCTATACTCTGTTATTTAACTTACTTGCCGAGGAGAGGACTTGAACCTCCACGGGGTTTCCCCCACAGGCATCTGAAACCTGCGTGTCTACCAATTCCACCACCCCGGCATGGGTCTATAGCAGATGCGCACTTTATACTCGGTGATGAACCGCTGTCAATGTTATTTGTTATCCCCGCGAAGGCGGGGACCCATGCCTGAATCGACATCATCGGTTTATGGTAACCACGGCCCGGAAAGGCGTCGTCCCGGCGAAAGCCGGGATCCAGCGCTCTTAAGCCTTCCTTAATAATTGACTTCGGTTTCCATGTAGAATGCCCCCATTATTTTGCCCTAAAAATCAAACGAGGATAAAACTATGGCTGGCAGCCAATTTACTAAAGACATAGATGTCGAAGAAGATTATGAATTATATAAAATCGTCGTCGTTGGTGATGCTCAAACTAGCAAATCATCGATGTTAAAGCGGTTAGCTAATGATCCTCTTAGTCAATATACGGATGAGTATAAAAATACGATTGGTGTAGAGTTTGTTCATAAAGATTTGCTTGTTGAAGCTAAGAAAATAAAACTGCAAATCTGGGATACCGCAGGCCAAGAGCGTTTTAAAGCGCTTAGTAGAGGATATTATCGTGGCGCTAAGGCTTATGTAGTTACTTATGACATCACCAGAAGCGAAACCTTCGACCATGTTGCTAACTGGATTCATGAGGTGCGTGAACATGGCGAGCCTGGCGTTCCCATTTTTGTGGTTGGTACGAAAGCTGACCTAACGGCTTTGCGAAAAGTGAGTTTAACAGACGCAGCCTCCTTAGCTGCGGATTTAAGCACTGACCAATCACCCGTTATAGCTTGTCCTGAAGTTAGTGCTAAAAATAATGAGGGAATTGAGGGTTTATTTACAAAAGTGGCCAAGGAAGTTTACAAGCACCTGCGAACTGCTTTGGCGTCAGATGCCAGTGATGAGAAGCCTGTGGTCGTGCGCGATGAAATACCGAGCGATGAAGAGTCTGGCGAAGAAGCTCTTCCCATTACCTCTAAACCCTCCATCTGGAACCCCTGGCGCAATACCCGTGGTAAAGTGGCGAGTGCTGTGACGGCAGCATTGTGTGTCGCTGGCGTGGCATTATTTATTATCTTCTTCCCGCATGTGTTTGCCACAGCGGCGCTTGTTACTTTGATTACCATGGGCGTGTGCGCTCTCGTCGGTGGTGGTGCTTTAACTTATGCCGCTGGTCTAATCGCTGAAAATTATTGTGGTTGTCAGCCGTCTACAGGTGAAGAAGGCGAAGCGTTGCTTATTACTGGTAACACGTATTCAGATCTTTTATATCGTTCAGGTCTTTATGAGTCAGGTACGGGTTCAGGATTGCCTGGTCCGCTAGAAAATAGCGAAGATCATCGAGGAGTGGTTATGGATGAAACTTACAAATTTGCTGGTTCTTCATCTGGTTTGGGTTTGCCACCAGCAACACCCTATGTGCCACCGGTTAGATCACCAAAATTAGGCAGTAGCGACGATTAACTCGCGTAGCCCGGATGAAACGTCGTCCCGGCGAAAGCCGGGATCCAGACCGATAATCCGGGGATCAATGAAAGGAATTTTCATGGGCAGAAAAATACTTTACAAACTTGTAGCTGTCGGCGATGCCGACACCGGCAAAACATCCACCACCTATCGTTTTACCGATAATGTATTTTCAGACAAATATAGAAAAACGATAGGCGCGGATTTTTTACTTAAATTGGTGCAAGTTGAAGATACACAAGTCAGTCTGCAAATTTGGGATACAGCAGGCGAAGATCGATTCAAGTCATTAGGTGCTGCTTTTTATCGCGGCACCGATGCTTTTCTATTGTTTTACGATGTTACCAATCCAAAATCTCTGGCAAATATTCCCCGCTGGTTGAGCGAAATCAAATCGCATGTTAAACCAGAGCATTGCGTTTTCATTTTGGTGGGAAATAAATCGGATTTAACTGAAGAGCGTCGAGTGGACGCAGGCGCAGTTGAGGCTATGCGGGAAAAAATAAAAAATGACTGTGCGCAAGCTGAATTGCCCTTGCACATGGAGATCAGCGCCAAAGATGATAATAACGTTAAAGAATTGTTTAGCACAGCGACGAAAAAGTTACTCATTCAGGTGCCGCCTGAAGCTGAAGAAGAGGCGGATCAGCCGAAATTTGTGTCGTTCCATGTAAAGCCTAAAAATGAAACGAGAAAAAATGCGGCTATTATTGCCGCGACAATTTTGATTGTCACCGCTTTTATTCTGGCCGTTGTGTTTTGGCCGGTCATCGTGGCATTGACGGCGCTTGAGTTGGTATTGTTAACGGTGGCTGCCATCGCAGTGGTGGCCGCGGGTACGTTTGGCGCGTACAAGGCGGCTGGTTGTTGTAAGAATGCTTGCTCACGTACAACTACGGATAGCAGTACACTGGCTGCTTTTAAAGATTTGGGGATTGAGGAGTTAGGTGATTATTCTGAGAGCGAAAATGAGCTGGATGATCAATATCGAGGTCCGTCTAGCGTTTCAGCCTCAACCAGAGACTATGAGCCTGCACAGGCATCTTGCTTTAAGTTTCGTTAATTGGAAACCTTAAGGAAGTCTTAAGGGTAGTATGTTATAACAAAATTCTGCGACTAATAAATAAAGGAGAACAACATGGCACAGGATCGAGCGTTAAACCCCACACATGCGGAAGTCATCGAAGGCTTACAGAAGGAACTGGCCGGCTGGATGGATGAGTTTTTGCAAGAGCAGCAGCAAATTGAAACAATGGAGCAAGATATACTAGTAGACGGCGATGTTGATTATAACGCGCCTCAAGTGCTGTCAGAGGAATCGGTTAAAGAGGCGGCTTATGAAAAAGTGGCGCCTTATTTTGTTTCCGCGAAAGCGTTTTTGCAGCATGTTCTGGATAACGATAGAGAAGTCACCGACGGCGCTAAAAAGCAATTACACGATTTGTTGCAAATGAGTCATGAGACATTTAGGCAGCGCACGCCGGAAAACCAACGAAAATATTTGCTGGATATTAGCGTCATCAGTTACGCGATTTTGCAGGATTTGCGCGTGTTGGCAAATAAATACCTGATCGAGCTTGATTTCTGCATGAATTTTGAATTGATTAAAGACATTACGATCGAAATGGCGATCAATGGCACGACAACGATTTTACTCGATATGGCGCTTTATCATCCTGATCATCAGAAAGAGTTTGCCGAATATCGTCAAAGGCTTTATCAGTCCATTAGCACTGTGGATATGAGTATTCATGAGTTTTTCACGATCATGCATGGTCATGTCGCGTCGGCGATGGAGTTTGTCAAGCAATATAAGTCTGATATACAAAAACGTCCGGCGATAGTGGAAGAGAAAAAAGAGCCAGCACCGGAAAACGTAGAGTCGAAAG
>DAIDIB010000045.1 GCA_027459575.1 Gammaproteobacteria bacterium
GTCGGCGGCAACGGTGATTCCAGTTCGCCTGCTTTAATGATATCGCGATATTTAGCTTTGTATTCTTCGCACTTATCCGCAGAAGGCGGTATGCTACTATTACTGCTGTTAAGACCTTGACGATTTGTGAGTGCACGAATTAATAAAATGAGGATTTCAAACATCGCTCTAATTGCCGGTGACAGTCCCTTTTCTTCTTCAAGAAGCAATTTTGCATTATTTAATGTTTCATTTACGCTAACTTTGTCGAGCTTCATGCGTAAAGAAGCATTACTCGCTGAGCGACTACGCAAAATGCGCAAACCGCGTAAAAGCAAAACTCGTAAAGTTGTAAAAAAACGTAAGGCGCGCAAAACACGCAGAAAGTAAACTGTGGCTCTATTTAACCAGACGCGACAAATACACAATCAGCGGCCTCTGATGAATTACATTCAGCTGAATTTTTAGTAATCCATTGCCATTTAGAAGTGGTCAATGGCTCATAAGCATCCATTGCTAATACTATTTTACCTAGCACTGCATCGTTTCCACTGTAAAAACAGTGCGCCGTTTCTAAATAATAGGCATCCCATCGGGCTTTTTCAAAAGTCGCAACATGTGTCTGAAATTTTTTAAAATCTTCAATCGATACTAATTCCTGGCCCTCAATATACTCCGGTAGCCAGGAGTATAACCTCCCCTGCTTTATCGCGTTAACATCCGGACAGGCAACCTCTACTGGATCAGCAAATGCAAATGACGAGAGAAAGATTAAAAATAATAAGTTAACTAATTTCA
Source organism: Gammaproteobacteria bacterium (assembly GCA_027459575.1). Taxonomy (GTDB): domain Bacteria; phylum Pseudomonadota; class Gammaproteobacteria; order DSM-16500; family DSM-16500; genus Aquicella. The sequence continues at coordinate 778 of DAIDIB010000045.1, forward strand.
TGTAAAATCCTTTAAGTTGATTTTAAAAATTTTGAATTTAATTAGAAAATAGATGAAAATGAATTGCGGTTATGAGTGAGGAAGGACGGTGATTATGATCAGCTAAAGTCAATGTGTCAAGCAATACTTTGATTTATTACAAATTAATATTTCCGTGTTGTTCTAAAAATGCCGAAAATTCATTTCCGGTTAAAGGATGGCTGTAATAAAATCCCTGCACCTCATCACAATGATGTTTCCTCAAAAATTCCATCTGTTTTTGCGTTTCAACGCCTTCCGCAAGAACAGTAATATTTAAATCATGCGCCATGTTAATAATCGATTTTATTATTCGTGAAGTGTAATTATCCGGAATGGTTTCACTAACAAATGATCGGTCAATTTTAAGCTTGTCGACTGCAAATGTTCGCAGATAATTAAGCGATGAATATCCAGTACCAAAATCATCGATAGATATTTTGATACCCATCTCTTTCAAAGCGTTCAAAGTAGCGAGGTTAGACTGTGAATTTTCAAATAAGACACCTTCTGTAATTTCAAGCTCCAGAAGGCTTGGATCGAAATGGGTTTCATTTAAAATATTAGTAACACTGTAGACGAAGTCTGACAAAGTAAACTGGCGCGTAGAAACATTAACCGCTAACTTGATAGGCATTCCAGGTCGTTGCCTGGACATCCATTTTTTTGACTCAATACAAGCCATTCTTAATGTCCAGTCACCAATCGGCATGATCAACCCATTATTTTCTGCCAACTTAATGAATTTTCCAGGGTAAACAACACCGACATTCGGTCTTTGCCAGCGAATAAGCACCTCAACACTGACAACACTATCATCTTTAAGGGAGATTATAGGTTGATAAACAAGATAGAATTCATTATTAGTGAGCGCATGATGCAAGTCATAATCAATTAAAGCGTGTTCTTCGGCGTGTCGTGTTAACGCTGGAACACAAAGTTGAATGTTATTTTTACCAAGTTCTTTTGCTTTGTACATGGCTATATCAGCATTCTTTAATAGCTCATTTGAACTGATGCCATTAGCGGGATACATACTGATACCGATGCTGCTCGTAATAAATATTTTATGAGTTTTAATATGAAATGGTTGAGACATTAAATATAAAATATTATTTGCTATATTCCATGCGTCTTCCTGATTATTAATATTGGGTAGTAAAACAATAAACTCGTCACCACCAAGTCTTGCGATAATATTTTTATTTTCCAGAGCATGGATTAACCGCTTAGCATATGACTTAAGTAAGCCATCACCAACCTCATGACCCAATGAATCATTAATATTCTTAAAATTATCGAGATCAATAAATAAAAGACCAAAATATGGATTTTCATTGTTGTTTATAATATTATTTATACTATTATGAATCATGGTTCTATTTGCCAAACCCGTTAACGAATCATAATAAGCAAGATTATATAATTCGTTTTCGAATTTTTTAAGACTATGTTCAGCTTTTGTTCTGTAATTAATTTGCTGATTAAGCAGAATGACACCAATAAAAAGAAAAGCTAGACTAAAAAATCCACTGATAAAAATCAAATTGTTAATTAAAACAAATTCATCTTGGGCAATTTTACCGCGATTGTTTAGCAAGGTACTTTCATATGCGATAATTTTGCTAATTGTGTCGCGTATCCGATCTGAAACAACACTGCCTGTGTTTGGAAGTGTCAGCAATTTTTTTATACCACCCGCATTATAAATACTAATTCTTTCGTGAATATCGTTATTACGCCATACAATGTCATCAAGTAATTTATTTATATATATTTGTTGATAAGCGTTATCTCTGGTCAGATTTTTCAATTTCAATATACTTTTCTGAAGCAATATAGAAACATTATCCAGTTTGGCAATTTTCTCTTTGTCTCCAGTAATAAAATATGCCCGCATCATACTTTCAATATAATTAATATCTATTAAAATTATGTCTGTTTCCTCAATCACATAGTGACTGTGAATAATCCATTTATTGGCGTTGTTTAGTTTGTTTATTTGAGAAAATGCGAGATAAATAAGCACAATCATAAAAATAATGCCAAAGCCAAGGAGAAGATTGATGTATTTCCGCTCCAACACCTTGACCATTATAATAAGTCCTTTTATCCATGACTTACTATTATTATGCCATATTTACCTAGCGAAGATTAACACATTGATAATATGAGTATATTTTATAGAGACTTATTAGCCACCACGATTGTCTTATCGTCCGAAGTTAAAATAGAAAAGCCTAGATCTTTCACTAGCGTTTTCATCGCTACATTTTCAACTAATATTTCGCCTGTCATGCTTTTTACACCATGCCCTCTCGCGATTTCCATTAATTGATTCACGATGTAGCTACCAATGCCTTTGTTTTGCCATTCATCGGCGATGACCAACGCGAATTCACATGAATCCTGGCCTGGATTAATAATATAATGACCCACACCAACAAGCATTTCCTTGTCGTTTTGTTTATTAATAGCAACCAAAGCCATTTCGCGATCATAATCAATTTGTGTAAAACGCATCAGCATAGCCGGTGTTAATTCCTGCAAATGTTCCATAAAACGGAAATATCTGGATTGAGGCGATAAATGTCGCACAAAATCCTGTTCCATTGCGGCATCTTCAGGTCTGATTGGCCTGACTACAATATTCGTGCCATCGTTTAATTGTAACGTTGATGTGAGCTGCGAAGGATAAGGACAAATCGCCATATGATGATATGGCACAGTTGATGTTGAAGGCATATCAATAACAATTCGCGCATCTACAGCTACCGCCTCCACATTATTCACCATTAGCGGATTAATATCCATCTCTTGAATATACGGCAATTCACATATCATTTCCGACACGCGCAACAATACATTCGTCACCGTCTCCAGGTTTGCTGCCTGCATATTTCTAAATTTATCGAGTAATTTAGCCGCACGAGTTTTCGCGATTAGATCTTTAGCGATCATTTTATTAAGTGGTGGCAGCGCCACCGCATGGTCATTAATTATTTCAACCAGTGAGCCACCTGTGCCAAAAGTAATTACGGGCCCAAATACCTTATCCGTGACAAGCCCGACTATCAGCTCACGATTATTAGGATTCACATACATCTTCTCCACGGTAACACCGAGTATCTTAGCCGCGGGATTATATTTTTTAGCGCTTTCTATCATTCTGTTAAAGATTGTACGAACCGATTCTGGATTATCTATGCCTACTTGCACACCGCCCGCATCCTGTTTGTGCGTGATATCAGGCGAATTAATTTTCATCACCACTGGAAACCCTATCGTTTCAGCCGCGATTAATGCTTCATTAGCTGTTTGCGTCTCAATAGTCTGTGTCACAGGAATGCCAAAGGCTTTTAATATAGCTTTGGATTCAGTCGTTGTTAAAATTTTTCGGTGCTCAGCTAGAACGGACTCAATAATAAGCCGCGCTCCTTTAACATCTGGCGCGGGTTGCGGCGACAACGGCTCAGGCACTTGCAGTAACAATGCCTGATTGCGCTGATAGTCCGCCAGATAAGAAAAAGCTTCAACCGCTTCTTCGGGCGTATTAAAAACAGGAATGCCATGTTCAGCGAATAATGTGCGTGACGATTTGACGCTCTTCTCGCCCATCCAGCAGGCCAGCATGGGCTTTTTGCTCTTTTTAGCATCCGCAATCACCTGACGGGCAACTTCCAGAGGGTTCGACATGGCGACAGGAATTAAAATTGATAACAGACCATCAATATTTTCATCTTTAGAACTAATTTCCAAAGCGGCATGATAGCGTTCGGGCGTGGCGTCGCCGATGATATCCAGGGGATTTTGATGTGACCACGTACTTGGTAATACTTTATTTAATTCTGCTATGGTGTTTTCACCCAGATTTGGCAAACTCACATTGACTTCAGACGCACAATCCGCCGCTATTACACCCGCCCCACCACCGTTGGTAACAATCGCCAGGCGATTGCCCTGGGTGCGATAGTTACTGGAAAGCAATTCCGCGGCGGAAAACAGCTGTTCGATGGTCATAACGCGCACCGCGCCTGCCCTGCGTAACGCAGCATCAAAAGCGTCATCGTTGCCAACTAGCGCGCCTGTATGAGAATAAGCTGCTCGTGATCCTTGCGCAAATTTACCCCCTTTAATCACGACCACCGGCTTTAAACGAGACGCCGCGCGCAAACCACTCATGAATTGACGTGTGTGATGTATGCCCTCTATATACATCAAGATACTTTTGGTTTCCGTATCCAGCGCGAGAAAATCCAGTATCTCACCAAAGTCGATATCAGCCGCGTTACCCAGCGATACCATCGTCGAAAATCCAATCTTCTTACTGAGCGCCCAATCCAGAATGGCGGCGACTATCGCGCCTGATTGTGATACCAGCGCAATGTGTCCCGGTAATGCAAAATCACTGTCGAAGGTGGCGTTTAATTTTAGATGCGGCCGCATGATGCCCAGACAATTTGGACCAACAATTCGCATACGATATTCGCTAGCAGTTTGCAGGATGGATTGTTCAAGCTCCTTACCCGCGCTACCAGTTTCACTAAATCCCGCGGAAATGATTATAACCGCCTTAACGCCTTTTTCGCCGCACTCTGACATGATCATTGGCACGGTTTGCGCAGGCGTAGTAATAACGACTAAATCAACATTGCTCGGGATATTTTTGACAGACGCGAATGCTGGCTGGCCTTGAACGACCGCATGTTTGGTATTGACTGGATATAACTTGCCTTCATAACCACCATTTAGCAAATTGTAAAAAACCCGCATGCCAACGGAATTAGCTTTGTCACTCGCGCCGATGACGGCTATCGAGGCCGAATTGAAAAGGCTATCCAGAAAGTGTTTTCCCAAAATTCAATCTCCATTTTGATACTGATTTTATATCCATAGTAGTGTTATAATGCCAAAATAATAGCGTTTACGCCAGATATGGAAAATGGAGTCTATTTCTTGAAAGGATCTCAGCAGCCACAGAAGCATCACGATCATCACCGAGCCAGAATACAACGACTAAAAGCACGCTGGCCTGCCTGGGTTGCATTGTTTGCTTCAGCCCTGCTTTATGAAGCATTACCAAAAGTATTTTATTGGGGACCGCGTGGTTTGATGATCAGCCTGGTCACGCTCTTGATCATACCGCTGATAATTACCTCATGGAGCAGTAATATTCGCGTTAATCGTGTGCTTAATTTAACGGTCAATGTGCTTATCACGCTCTACATGGTTACTTCAATAAGCAGGCTTGTATTCGAAGTATTACAAGGTCATATTGGCCCATCACATTTGCTGGTTTCTTCTCTGGTATTATGGTCGACCAATGTGTTGGTGTTTGCTCTTTGGTACTGGAATCTTGATGCAGGCGGCCCTAATAAACGTGAGTTAGACGATGAAAACAACATCGGCGCTTTTCTTTTTCCACCTATGCAAATCACACTGACTTCAGACGTCAAGCTGCCCTCATGGATTAAAAACTGGGAGCCGAGTTTTGTTGACTATCTATTTTTAGCCTTTACCACAAGCACGGCATTTTCTCCTACTGACACACCGATATTGACCCGATGGGCCAAATGTCTCTGCATGATACAATCAGTGCTTTCCTTGTTGATCATCGTTCTGCTTGCTGCTCGCGCGATAAGCATTTTGAATCCCAATGTAAATTATTTCGTGTCATAAATTATTACAATATCCTTTTGATTAATATAGACTTTATTAATTTCTTTAATTTAAGATTCCGTTAACAATCTCCAGTTAAAATTGGCGAACATTAGATCAAATTAACCAAAACGAGACTTTTATTGCTATGGGTAAACATACTAAAGAACAGAATAACCAGTTAAAGCTGGTTGAGAAAGAACATTACTCTCGCTGGGAACATCAAAGCTACATGACAGGACCAGAATGGCGCAACGTAGAAATGGCGGAAGAATATGCTGATTTTCTGAGAGAAGGCAACTCAATCCTGACTTTCCCCTACTTCGCGCAAATCCGTGATATATGGCGCGTGAGACGAGAATCATTCAATGCTGCCAACCGATACAATGGCCGCTGGAACATCATGACCGCGACAGATTATTATTTGATGGATATCATTGTGCCGGTTTTCTCAACGCTGGAATATTTTCCTAAAATCATCGTTTCGTTACTGCGTTTTTTCACCAACGAAAAAAATGTTGACGCGCAAGGCAACATAACTGATTTTCAACATTATTTAGCGTCATATTTCACACGCTACGCCGCCAAATTACACACATTACCCTTTTATGACCATCCTTATGATGAAGAAAGAAAAAACCTGAAAGCATTTTATAACTCTTGTCAGAATAAAACCTTTATAGATCGCATCAGTTATTTTCTGGTTTCATTTGATCTCTTTATACGTAAGTGGATTTCCAAACCTTTTCAGTCTTACTCAACTGATGAAGAAGGTGTAAACATTAATCCTGCTACGACTGATATTTTAGTAAAATATCGCGTGCAAGGTGCTCCAACCGAAGCAGAAGCAAAGCAAAAATTTCATGATGAATTAGACTTTGCCAATGCGTTTGAATCAGAAGAAAAACGCGCTGTGATAGCGGATGAAAGACAGATTACAACAAAGCATTTCGAAAAGAATGGCGCATCCTATACAGAAGTCTATGCTCGTTTACACGCACCTCGCTATATGGCATTTCAAGATACGGTTGATACGCTTGCCGAACATGATATTCACTTGAGACGGTCAGGCAGCAATCAAAACGTGCAGGTTAAAGTGGTGATTGAAACACAAGATGTAAATGATCTTGCGCCACTTCAAGAAAAGCTTAAAAGAACAGTAGACTGGCAAGTTGAAAGAAATCTTCAACAACCAGATGACGATTCAGCAGATGCGCTGGAAAAGTTTGAAGCACGAAAAAAGAGCTCAAGCTACTTATACAGCTACACAGACCGCATTCACGCTAACCGCAAAGTATGTTTATTCGACGTGCCGGTGAAAAATCTGCACGAAACAATAGACGCCATAAGAAAATGCGGCGATAAAACCAAACACGAAAGCACAACAATCAAATTCATACACAATTTCTAGAGGTATTGCGCAATGGCTGTAAAAAAATTACGCTTTGGACGACTTGCTGCATGGCCAGCAGGCATCATTGACAGAATATATTTAGAAGAAGGCCCAGGCTGGTTTAGCGGATTCTGGACTGGATTCAAAGTACGTTTAACTTACTTGTTTCTATTCTTGCCGCTATCTATCACAGACATGCTTTGTTCTTTCGTCGCCGCGAAATGGTATGCTTCAAAAGCTACACTTACCGCAGATGGCAGACAAGATGCAAATACAAGAAAAGCTAATCGCTACAATACTATTTTTAGTAAAAACCTTTTTGCAACGCTTGCTTTTTTGGTGGGATTAATTTTCCCGAAATTAGTCGTGTTTTATTTTACGCCTAAAAAGCATATCGAAGGTGTGGAAGCAGGCGGTGACTTATATCAAAGCGATGCGACTCGTAAGACGCCAGAAACCGTAGAGGAATTAAAAACCATTATTGCCGATGCAGCCAAAGAAGGTAAAAAAGTCATGCCGGTGGGCGCGGGCCGTAGTCAAGGTAAGCAATTTTTACCCGCTGGACAGAAAGGTATTGTTGTTGATCTGGCAAAAATGAAATTAAAGAAAGCGAAAGATGAACCCGGCAAGTTAAAAGGCGAAATGATTAGATTCAACCCGGTTAAAGACGGTGAAGAGCCTACTGTAACCGTCAGCGCTGGCGTGTGCTGGTCAACGCTACAGCATAAAGCCAACAAAAGAGGTTTGGCTCTGCAAGTCATGCAGGCATCAAATGTCTTTTCAGTAGGCGGCTCAATTGGCACCAACATCCACGGCTGGGACCATCGTGAAGGCACCCTCTCTAATACACTTGTTTCGATTGATGTCATTACTGCTGAAGGGAAGGAATTAACCTTAACACCTAAAGACCCCCTATTCCATCAAATCACAGGCGGTTTAGGCATGTTTGGTATTGTTGTTAATGCCACCTTCAAATTAACACAAAATGAATTGTTAGTTGAACGCGGTAAAAGAGTGCCGGTAGAAGAATATGCCGATCATTTTTATAGAGAAGTGCTCTCTGATCCTAAAAAAAGAATGGCACTTGGCCGCTTATCACTCGATAAAGATAACTTATTAGGCGAATTAATCTCCGTTACCTACGAACGCGAAGGTGATCAGCCAAAAGTTCCAGAAAAAGCACCGGTGATAGTCGCGGAAACTGAGCGCGGCACTCGCACAGATCAAATCATTATTAACATGGCGCGTCGATCTTCCTTGGTGCGTAAAAAATATTGGGATTCAGAAGTGGCACGTTTGCTTGCCAATGATTCTCCAGCTATTACCCGTAATGAAATCATGCAGCCAGCTATTAACGCGATGTTCAATCCTTCAGTGAGTGAATCTGAATGGTTGCAGGAATATTTTTTGCCAGCCGAAACACTTGCGCCCTTTTTAAAAGAACTGGCCAAAATATTAAAAGACAACGATGTGGCACTGCTGAATGCTTCTGTGCGTTTTGTGAAACAAAACGATGATGCGTTGTTCTCCTATAGCAGAGGCGGCGATCGATTTGCTGTGGTGTTGTGCTTTAACCAGCCGTTGCAAAAACACGAACTTATTAAAGCGCAAAAATGGTTACGCGAAGCACAACAAAAAACGCTTAATTATGGCGGGACATTCTATCTTCCTTATCAGGAAGTCACTTCGCCTGATCAATTTAAAGATTCTTATCCTTATGCAGCGGAACATGCACTGGCTGCCAAACAAAAAGCGGATCCACATGGCATGTTTGTCAGTGGCGTATATGATAAATATCTGGCACCAAAAGAGCCTAAGCCAAATTATTTCAAACAGCTAATGGCTACAAAGGAAGGACAAAAGAAATTCGCTGGCTTCCTGGAAAATGTTTTACAAAGAGCAGATACCAAACCTTTATATGATTTGCTGACTGATATATTAAATTACAAGGACACCCACGAAGAAATCTATACAGAATTATTGGCGCGCATATCAGAGGTTAAAGCCAATCCTCTGGTAGACTTTCATCGCACCTTGCGCTCGTTAAGCACTATTAAAGAAGATTTGGGTGAGCAAGCAGCTACCTTATTACGCGATGTAAAAGAGATCGATGGCCTGGTGGAAATTGGCTATCCCGGCCGCTTTGTTAAAGGCTTTAAAGATAAATTCAAGGTCACTGGTCATATCGCCGCGGTACATGAAGGCGAATCTTTTACCGACTTCATTCAGGCTGGCATTCCACGACCTTACCATCAGTTTGCCAAGCTGGATTACGCCAAACCTAATCTTGGCACGTTAAAGGACAATTCAGCAGAAGTGATCACCTGTTATGTTGGCCTGCACCATTTCCCACCGGAAGAATTAGATACTTTCCTGCAAGAAGTTCGTCGTGTGTTAAAACCAGGCGGTCGTTTCCTGCTAGTTGATCACGACACTGGCAGAAGTGACAATCCTTCCGTTGTAGATGAAGAAAATCTTGCCATGGCGCACCTTGCGCATATGGTGTTTAACGCGGTCACTGGCGTGAGCGTTGAAGAAGAATTGAAGGAAATTCGTAATTTCCAGCCAATGACTTATTGGCAGGAAAAATTGGCAGAACATCAACTTTGTGACAGCAAAAAAGATTTGGTACCAATGATTCGTAAAGATGACCCCAGCCGCAATCGTATGGTTTGCTTTGTAAATAACAAACCAAAACCTGAAAAGCGTGCTGTACTGGCGGATCTTATTTCTGACATGACTGACAAAGAAGCAGAAAATGCTCCGTTATTACAGTACGATCTTGATGATAGAGATGCTGCTATTTCACGTACTGAGGTTGTTAGAAGCACCCCATCTATTGCTACAGTGAGCAAGCTTCATAGCGCGCCTCTTTGGTCAGCTGATGATGACGATTTAGAAGACGATGAACCTGTCGTAATGGATTTAGCCCAGCCGCGAAAAGGTCAGGCCAAAAAGAAATAGCCGCGTAGCCCGGATGAGTGCTTTTCTCATCCGGGGAACGATGCTTCGTTAAAGACTGCTACCCGGATGAGAAAAGCACTCATCCGGGCTACACAACGCCTTCTATAACGTCCATCTTGCAAGAAGTTTAAACGCTTTGATTGAGAAAAACCGCAGTAATACTAATTGTATTGCGAGGTTTTTCGATTAAAAAAACGCTTAAACTTCTTGCAAGATGGACGTTATAGTTCGCATCTTGAGGTGCAATAGGTATATAATAACAATTATAAATCAGTACATTACAGAGAGATTATAACTTGATTAACGATGTAACAAAACTAAATCCAGTTAAAGTCGCGCGAATCATCAAGCCGCAATCGGTCAGTGACATTGTTAATATTCTAAAAACTTTTTCTGGTCCCGTTTCCATTGGCGGCTCAGTAAGCGTAAACGCGCATGGCCGTTATGTGTATCAGGGCCCGCTTATTTTCTCGGTAAAATCATTAGTGATTGTGCTGGCTAACGGCGATGTAGTGAACGCCAGCCCAACTAACAATTCAGAAATATATTACGGCGCCATAGGCGGTTATGGCGCGCCTGGTGTGATTGTTGAAGTAACACTTGAACTCGCCAATAATGTAAAAATGGAACGACATACCAAGGCACGAGCCATCACCTGGTTTGAAACAGATAAAGCGCTTACTTCAAACAAGCGTGTCGTTTCGCCAAAAATATACTACGGTGTTGAGCGCTATTTTATATGGGCGATACTTTCTACGCCATTCGGAAAGTGGCGACGCGAATATATCATCGATCCCTTGCTCTACATCCGATCAGAAACAAACTATGGCAAAAATACTATGAACAAGAACTAGAGAAACCAATTATGGTGTTTAATGCTGGCCTCGGCGTCACCTGGAAAGCAAATAAAAAAGAGCTACGATTTTTCACCTCAGTGAATGAGCTTGTTGAACGACTGCAGAAACACGGTTTCAAAGACACTAATAAACGGTTACTACAAGAGCATGACCCATCACGCAACACCTTGATGGAATTTATTAAATCGTGAACATGAGAGAAAAATGCAATGGCTGAAAACCAATTTCACTTACTCAAAACACGACGTTTCTTGCCTTTATTTATCACGCAATTTTTAGGCGCGTTTAACGATAATGTTTTTAAGAATGCGCTAGTTATCCTGGTTACCTATCGGTTAGCGGAAAGCGCAGGATTAAATGCGCAAATTGTCGTCACTCTCGCCGCGGGTCTTTTCATTCTGCCATTCTTTTTGTTTTCAGCGACAGCAGGTCAACTGGCGGACAAAATTGAAAAATCACGCTTGATCACCGCAATTAAATTCGCTGAAATCATTATCATGATCCTGGCCACTATAGGCTTTTATCTGCATAGTGTTCCGATCATGTTGATCATGTTGTTCTTGCTAGGTGTGCAAGCAACTTTTTTTGGCCCAGTCAAATACGCTATCTTACCCGTGCAATTACACGCGGATGAGTTAATCGCTGGCAATGGCTTGATTGAAGCCGGAACATTTTTGTCAATTCTGCTCGGCACGATTGTTGGTGGCGTACTCATCCTTCTGCCTTATGGTGAATGGATTATTTCTGCCGCTCTTTTAATGTTCGCAGTGGGAGGATTTTTAAGTAGCCTGTTTATACCCAATACCAACATTGACAATCCACAGCTCACTATTCGTTATAATTTTATTCGCGAAACTATCCGCGTCATTCAGTATTCCAAACAACGCTGGGATATCTATCTTTCCATCATGGGCATTTCGTGGTTTTGGCTGGTGGGAGCAGTGTTTCTGGCGGAAATTCCTGTCTACGCTAAAGATATTCTGCACGCCGATGAACATGTCGTCACCTGGTTTATCGCGGTATTTTCAATTGGCATCGCGATAGGCTCCATGCTTTGCAACAGCCTGTTAAAAGGACGTGTACACGCGACTTATGTACCCATCGGCGCCATCGGCATGACGATTTTCGCCGTAGACCTATATTTTGCATCGCGCCATGGCAACTTCATCTCTACTACTAAGCTAATGAGCATTGGACAATTTCTACAAACATTCGCTGGTTGGCGCATTTCGCTGGACTTATGGCTACTAGCCATTTGTGGCGGCCTCTATACCGTTCCCTTATACGCCATCTTACAACAACGCAGTGACCCCAATTATCGCGCGCGCGTGATTGCCAGCAACAATATCATTAACGCGCTGTTCATGGTGCTCGCCGCCGTTGGCACGCTCATCATGCTAAAGTTAAATTACACTGTTATCGATGTATTCTTAACTATCGCCATACTCAATGCCCTTGTTGCCCTCTATATCTGCAGGTTGCTGCCAGATCTGCTGTTGAAAGAAATATTGAGGCTGATATTAAAATTTGTCTATCGTGTTGAAGTATCAGGCATAGAAAATTATTATCAGGCGGGTAACAGAGTTGTCATTATCGCCAATCACTCTTCTTTTTTGGATGCGGCATTGCTTGCGGCGTTTCTACCCGATAAATTTACCTTCGCGGTCGATACACAAATTTCTAAAAAATGGTGGGTGAAATTTTTCCTGCGGCTGGTCGATGCTTTTCCGCTCGACCCCACTAATCCAATCGCGATTAAGTCCTTAATCGATTACGTTAAAAAAGACAAAAAATGTGTGATATTTCCGGAAGGACGCATAACAGTAACGGGCGCACTGATGAAAATATATGAAGGGCCCGGCTTAGTCGCGGATAAAGCAAATGCTATGCTATTACCCATTTGCATTCAGGGCGCGCAGTATACGCCCTTTTCCCGCCTGAAAGGCAAGATGCCTATTTCATTCGCGCCTAAAATCGCAATAACCATTTATCCCGCTCAACATCTTGATGTGCCTGCGGAAATTAAAGGTCGTGAGCGACGTCACATAATTGGCGTCAAGCTTTACGACATCATGACAGACATTATGTTTGAAAGTAGCAATTACCGTCAGACACTTTTTTCTTCTCTACTACAAGCTAAATCTGTTCATGGTCGTTATTTCAATATTGTTTCTGACGCTCAACTTAGCCCAATCTGCTACCAGGGACTCATCAGCAGAAGTTTTATTCTAGGTAATTATATTGCCAGAAATACCAGACCAGCAGAACATGTGGGCCTATTATTGCCAAACATGAATACCACCGTCGTTACCTTTTTTGCTTTACAAGCGTACGGCCGAGTGCCCGCCATGTTAAATTATACAGCGGGTGTGAAAAATATTTTGTCCGCCTGTAAAATCGCCAACGTTAATACTGTTTATACCTCTCGTCGATTCATTGCACTTGCCAAATTATCAGAAATCATCGATGCACTAACGAATAAGAACATTAAAATTGTTTATCTGGAAGATGTCGCGTCAAATATAAGCTTGCTTGCCAAAATTTCAGGAAAAATGAAAGCACTTTTTCCTGGCATGGCATACAAACCTGTCAAATCAGATCTGCCAGCCGTCATCTTGTTTACATCGGGGTCGGAAGGCACGCCTAAAGGCGTGGTACTCTCGCATGAAAATATTCAAGCCAACCGCTATCAGCTAAGCGCGTGTATTGATTTTACTGAATCTGACAAAATTTTTAACGCCCTGCCATTGTTTCACTCATTTGGTTTAACGGGCGGCATGTTATTGCCGTTGTTGTCAGGTATAAATGTATTTTTATATCCATCGCCGCTGCATTACAAAATAGTGCCGCAGCTGATTTATGGCATGAATTCAACTATATTATTTGGCACAGATACTTTTCTCTCTGGCTACGCTAAACACGCACACCCTTACGATTTCTACAGCTTGCGTTATGTATTTTCCGGCGCGGAAAAACTTCGAGCAGAAACACTCACCACCTGGCTGCATAAATTTGGCGTGCGCATATTTGACGGCTATGGCGCAACTGAAACATCGCCCGTTCTCGCCACGAACACACCGATGCAATATCGCACTGGCACCGTAGGACGCTTATTGCCTGGCATTAAATATCAGTTAAAACCCGTACCCGGTATCACTTCAGGCGGCGTTCTCGTTGTTTCAGGCCCTAACATCATGAAAGGTTACTTCCTGGCCAGCAATCCCAATGTCATCACACCGCCTGAAAACGGCTGGTATGAGACAGGGGATATTGTTTCTATCGACAGCGATGGCTTCTTGACCATTCAGGGACGAGTCAAACGATTCGCCAAAATAGCCGGCGAAATGATTTCACTCACCATGCTGGAACAGCAACTCAATAAGTTATGGCCTGAATATCAGCATGCGTTTGTCAATTTACCTGACGCTAAAAAAGGCGAGCAGATTATTCTGGTCACGACCAATCCTCAATCGACTCGTGACCAGATAATTAACTATTTTAAAGAAATCCAACTTAGCGAGCTAAGCATCCCTAAAAAAATCGTCATACTGGCGAAATTGCCATTGTTAGGATCTGGCAAAATTGATTATACTCGCATCAAAGAATTGCTGGATGAAAACGGTGAAATTAGGGACTCCCAATAGTAAAACCGCTACTAAATTACTCTTGCTTGGCGCGGGTGAGTTAGGCAAGGAAGTGGCTATTGAAGCACAACGGCTGGGTGTTGAAGTAATCGCTGTCGATCGTTATGCTAATGCGCCGGCCATGCAAGTCGCGCATCGCTCACATGTGATTTCCATGCTGGACGAAAAAGCTTTGCGCATTGATTTTGATTATGAAATTACCCTGCTGACCGTGCGTCATGTGGGACGCATGGGTGTGGTGCTTGCTACTGCCCCATCCATTGACCTTGCCCGACAAAATGTTAAACTCGCACACGATAGTATTCAGGTGGAAGTTACATGAGATATATCCTATTGCTGCTTGTCATCGCCCCAACACTGGCATTTTCTAACACCATTCAAGTCAAATCATTACAAGGCCGATTGGCTATGCTTGAAATGGCATCGAATGGTCGTATTGGCATCTCTGCTACTAACACTGGGAATAACACACAGCTGCAATATCGCGCCTACGAACGCTTTGCCACGGGCTGCACATCCAAAGTGATTGGTGTCGCCGCTATTCTGAAAAAAAGCATGGAAGATAAATCTTTACTTCAACAAAAAATAACTTACACCAAAAATGACTTAACTAACTGGAACCCCATAACAGAAAAGAACATGGCCAATGGTATGACGGTTGCTGAACTCAGCGCCGCCGCGATCAGCTACAGTGATAACACAGCAATGAATCTGCTGTTGCAAAAACTGGGTGGCCCACAAGCGATGACCGCCTTCGCGCGCTCGATTAACAATAAGTCATTCAGGCAAGATCATGGTTGGCCAGAAGAAGCATTGGCAGGCGCGCCTGGCGATTTAAATGACTCTTCTACGCCCGCGGATATGGAAAATAGCCTTAAACAATTAGCGTTCGGTGACGTTTTAGCGCCCGCTCAACGCGAACAGTTATTAACCTGGCTTAAAGACAACACCACCGGCAATGCCCGCATCAGAGCTGGCGTGCCAAAAGGCTGGGCCGTCGGAGACAAAACCGGCACGGGTTTTTATTACGGCATCACCAATGATATTGGCATTATCTGGCCGCCCAAATGCGCGCCGATCGTTGTTGCGATCTACTTCAAGCAAAATAAAAAAGACGCGGCAAAACGTGAAGATGTCATCGCCTCTGCTACTCGAATACTACTCGATGAATTCTCTCACACAGACAAATGCCTGAAAATGGCGTAACGCGTAGCCCGGGTGCGTTCTTTGCACCCGGGGA
>DAIDIB010000046.1 GCA_027459575.1 Gammaproteobacteria bacterium
ATGCAACCGCACCATCTCTCTCTCCGCCCTCCTGCAAATCGTCCTCGCCAAATGCGCACTCGCCGCGCCTTGATTCCCCCTCGGCAAAATAAACTCCTGCAACACCGGCAAACTATCATTCCATCCATCAAGCCGCTCTTCCAGCCACGTGACTTTCTCAGCGCTAACCGCAACACGCTCCGGCAAATGCAACTCGCCACCCATATCAAACAAATCATTCTGCACCCTGGTCAACACCTCACCCACATCAGCAGGCAGAGGAGGGGCAGCCAATATCATCCCAATCGCAGCATTCAGCTCATCCAGCGCCCCCACGGCTTCTACCAGAAAATCATCTTTAGCCACAGATTGATTACGCAGCGAGGTGTAGCCCTTATCACCCTGACGGGTATAAATTTTAGTAAGTCTCGGCATGGCATTATTCCTATTTCTTGTCTTCTATTTTACTGATATAACTAGAGTATAGCCACAGGGAGGTGTGCTGGTGTTCAGTTATATAGGGATGGATTATTCCCAGTGCGTACTGATAGATAAAATTAATCAATATCAGAAGTTGAAGGGACGACCGTTGATATCAACAAGAGGATACTGCCATGGTCTGGCAGTGCTCTGGCTAAGCAAAATGGCGCAGCAAAAAGTAGAATGGTTTTATGATATGATTAGATACATCATACATAACAAACCACAAGACTACGATGAGGCGAGTTTTGAAAAATTTTTGGCATTGATTGAATTCGGACAAAACCCACTTAATTCCGGTTTGAATATCACTCACCGACATTTACGCATATTGCTGGAAATGGATAATATCGAATCCACCAGTTTTGTTGGGAAATATCCTAATCTGTTTAAAAAAATCCGCCCCAAGAAACATCCAGGCATGTATCTTATCGCGCATGGTGATCATGCGATTGCCGCATTTCATAAGGGCGATAATTATTATGTTTATGATTCCAATTATTTTACCGGCGAAGCAAAAATGTTTGACTCAAAAGAAAATGCCGCAAAAGAAATAATGGCGCGTCTGCTGTCTAAAGCAGAACAAAAAGAAGATGAAGATTTTGAGCTGGAATTTAATTACATACCACTTAATCATTTGTCACACCCCTCCAGCGAAGTGGTGATTGATATGTCTGTGAATGACGGGGGTTATGAGGCAGATGAAGAGGAAAAATTTTCAAGTGGCTGGCAGACGTCAAGCTGTAATATTTTGTAGGAACTAACATGTTACGTGAGTTGAAGAAAACAGATTTACCCGCTGTGCTGCCAATAGAGGAGGCAGTGCATATTTCACCATGGTCTAAAGAAACATTTGAAACCTGTTTTCGTTCCGGCTGCAAAGGATGGTTAATTGAAATTGATAATAAAGTAGCTGCGTTCATTGTGGTGTCCTTGCATGCCGATGAGTGTCATATATTAAATATCTGCGTCGCGCATGAATTTCAGCGACAAGGATTGGGAAAAGAATTGTTACAACACACACTGCAATATGCCAAATCCATTGGTATTACGATTGCCTATTTAGAAGTGCGCCGCTCTAATACCCGCGCGATTACACTCTATCGCCAGCATCATTTCCAGCTCATCGGTGAGCGTAAAGATTATTACGCCACCGTGAATGGACATGAAGACGCATTGATATTTGCCAAGAATCTGCAACAATCCGCTTAATATTCTACTGGCACACCAAAAGAAAAAAAGCTAAGCTCCGCAGCAAATAAAACCCCTATCAGGAAATCGCCCATGAAAATTCTAATCGATAACGATGCCGCGCTGGATGACGCAATGGCGTTTATGTACTTAGCCAGCTGTCCGGAAATTGACATTGTAGGTATTACAATAGCCGGAACAGGCGAGGCACATGGTCCAGCGGGCGCGAAAAATATGGCTAGATTATGCAAAATGTTTGGTCTGGATGATATGCCCATCGCGTATGGCTTCCCCGAAACATGCAGTGGAGCAGGAAAGCCCTTTCCAGACTGGCTTCGCACCAGCACAGACAAACTCCTTGATAAGCTGGATGCGCCAGAACATCCAGACCCAAATATCAGCGATGCACCACTCGCATTAATAAAGGAGTGTGTGGAAGACAATGAGGAATTGACAATCATTGCTACGGGCCCTTTAACAAATATCGCTAAATTCATACAAACATACCCAGATCAAGCCCATAAAATCAGTAAAATTGTTATTATGGGAGGGGCGGTTAAGGTTCCTGGTAACATTAAAGCACTAGACGCAAGCGCAAATAATGATGTCGCTGAATGGAATATTTATGCCGATCCTTCGGCCGCGGACATTGTGTTTAAATCAGGTGTGCCCATCATGCTCGTGCCACTCGATGCAACGAATCATGTTTTAGTAACTAGAGAGTTCATCGCCCGTTTGTCATTACAAACACATCCCACTTTGCATCTATGCTATCAACTCATGAAGTCTCTAAAAGACGAAGTAGGAGATGATATGTTTTTTAAAGAAGTCTACTTGTGGGATACGTTGGCAGCAATGTTTTGTGCCCAACCGGAATTGGCCATGAGTAATTATATGCCGTTGCTGATGGATGTGGAAAAAGCTCAAACTCGATTGGTAGATCAAGCAACTGAAGGAGCCACGCTAATAAAAGTTGCAACCGGCATTAGCGTAACACCGCAAGAAATATTCGAAAAATTATTTAAAGTATTGTACGAGCATCGCCAAGATCAACTATCTGAAATCGGGCCAGATAGTTCACCACGTCATCTGCGATTTTATGATCAAAGCGCGGCGAAGAAAGAACAACAGGTGCAAGCTGACTCTTCTGATATGATCAAGCTCAAGAATGGAACGGAAGTGCCAAAAATTCTTGCATATATAATCTGCAAGGCAATTGAAGCAATGTGGAACGGTGATGAATTCATGCATTGCTATAGTTTAGCGATGCATTGCCGTGATCCGAAAAACAAGCTTTCTGATAACACGCAGAAAAAATTGCGACAAAAAGCACTGATAGTAAATGACGAAATTCCTGAAGAAGTAAAAAATATTATGTTATGCGCATTCGAGGGCGATGGATTGGATATGGCAATTTGTTCGCCTTTCCTAAAATCAGCCTCTGCAAGTCCAAAGCGCTAACGTAGCCCGGATGAGAAAAGCACTCATCCGGCTACATTTTAGTTATGTTATTGATTATAATAATCTTTCATATATCTAACCTGTAACTTAAGCGGAGTATATTCCTTTTAAGTTGTCTTTAAATGGAGTATACTCCTTTTAAGTTATCCTAAAAAGGTGCCATATGGCATTCAAACGTCTCCTAAAACTTGATTTACCACCACATCAATCCGCTTTTTTGTGGGGTGCGCGCAAAACAGGCAAGTCTACATATTTAGCGGAGCATTTTCCGCGTTCAATTAAATATGATTTATTAAAAACAGACGAATTAGCGAGATTATTAATTGCGCCACATTTATTACGTGAGGAGCTAATTGCCCTCTCATCTTCTGAATTAAAATACCCCGTCATCATTGATGAAGTACAAAAAGCGCCTGAATTATTAAATGAAGTGCATTGGCTTATTGAAAATAAAAAAATTGGGTTTATTTTATGTGGCTCTAGCGCGAGAAAATTAAAACGCGGTGCTGCCAATTTACTAGGAGGTCGCGCATGGCGTTTTCAATTTTATCCATTGGTTTATCCTGAAATTCCTGACTTTGATCTCCTGCATGCTTTTAAAAACGGGTTATTACCAGCAAATTATTTATCCAGTCAACCGGATCGCATGTTACGTGCTTACATAGCAGATTATTTAACAGAAGAAATTCAAGCAGAAGGTTTAGTACGAAATCTGCCAGGCTTTGCACGCTTTTTAGATTTGGTCGCCTACACAAATGGTAAAATGCTAAATTTCGCGAGGATATCAAATGATGTAGGAGTCGATGCAAAAACCATCAAAGAATATTATCAGATTCTTGTTGATACATTGATTGGTTATTATGTAGAGCCCTATTCCAAAAAAATCAAACGAGATTTAATTCAATCAACACCTAAATTTTATTTGTTTGATGTGGGTGTTGCTAATCATTTACAACACAAACATATCAGCGTACTAAAAGGCGAAGAAGCGGGTGATGCTTTTGAACATTATATTTTGACTGAACTTGTCGCTTATTTAGGACTAAATGAATTAGATAGCCCGGTTAATTATTGGCGTAGTAAATCTGGATTAGAAGTCGATTTTGTGCTTGATCGTGGAAGAATCGCTATTGAAACTAAAATTGCTTCAAATGTTGATTTGCGCGATTTAAGCGGACTTGTCGCCTTTTGTGAAGATTACCAGCCACAACATGCGCTTGTTGTGTGCCAGGCAGCACGCAAACGTATCATCACCACTATTGGCAAAACTCATATTGAGATTTTGCCATGGCGAGATTTTTTGGAAAATTTGTGGGCTGGGAAGTATTATCGCTAACTCAAATTAACGCTACAGTGACTGGATCCCGGCTTTCGCCGGGACGACGCTTATGATACATTCACTACAACGAAAAAAAGGCCGCATCAATGATCGAAATTACATCAATACGCAACTACATCAAGGATTTGCAGTCCAGACTGGATGCAATCTGGGGGTATCTTTGAGGTTGATCAAAAAATCTCCCGTCTGCAAGTCATCGCTACAGAGCTAGAAGACCCCAATATCTGGCAACAGCAAGAAAAAACCCAGGCACTAGGTAAAGAACGAGCGCAAATTGACGCCGTTGTGGCGGAAATGTCGGAGATTCGCAATCATTTACGTGAATCTGAGGAGCTCTATGAGCTGGCAAATACCGAAAATGATACAGATACGCTCGAAGTTATCACCAATGACCTGGAAAAGCTGACCAAAGTCATCGAAGACCTTGAATTCCGCCGCATGTTTTCCGGTGAAATGGATCCTAACTCTGCTTATGTAGATATACAGTCAGGCTCCGGCGGAACAGAAGCGCAAGATTGGGCCAATATGCTGCTGCGTATGTACCTGCGCTGGGGTGAGCGTCATGAATTCAAGACGGAAATTATCGAGTTATCAGCCGGTGAGGTCGCGGGCATCAAAAGCGCCACCGTGAAATTTAATGGGCCCTATGCCTACGGCTGGCTGCGCACCGAAAGCGGCGTGCATCGTTTGGTGCGTAAGTCGCCATTCGACAGCAATAATAAGCGCCATACCTCCTTTGCCTCGGTTTTTGTTTCGCCCGAACTTGATGATAATATAGCGATAGAGATCAACCCGGCTGATTTGCGCATCGACACCTATCGCGCGAGCGGCGCGGGCGGACAGCACGTTAATCGAACCGACTCTGCAGTGCGCATTACTCACTTACCGACGAATGTGGTGGTGCAGTGCCAGTCAGATCGTTCGCAGCACAAAAACCGCGCGGAAGCGATGAAACAACTGCGCGCCAAGTTATATGAATTAGAACTGCAAAAACAAAACGCTAAACAAGAAGCGCTGGAAGCAAGCAAAAAAGACATTACCTGGGGCAGTCAAATTCGCTCTTACGTGCTCGACATGTCGCGCATCAAAGATTTGCGTACCGGTGTGGAAGTTGGCAACACCCAAGCCGTGCTGGATGGTGATCTGGATAAATTTATCGAAGCAAGTTTAATAAGTGGACTTTAAGATAGGTAGCCCGGGTGCGTTTTTTGCACCCGGGAAAATATAATCAGGATATATTATGACAGAACAAGAAAACACAGTTGATACCAACGAATTAATCAAGCTCCGTCGCGAAAAACTAGCCGCGTGGCGCGAAGCAGGCAAAGCCTTCCCCAGCGGATTTCAACGCGATGCTTTCGCGGCCGACTTATTAAAAGCACACAGTGCTAAAGATGAGCCGGAACTGGAAGCGCATCCCGTGCATGTTAAAGTCGCTGGCCGCATGATGCTGAGACGCTTGATGGGTAAAGCGAGTTTTACCCATATACAGGATATGTCAGGCCGCATACAACTTTATATACGTCAAGAAGATGTCACACCAGAAGTGTATGAACATTTTAAAGAATGGGATTTGGGCGATATCATCGGCGTAGAAGGTAATTTATTTAAAACCAAAACTGGCGAGTTGTCAGTGAAGGTGAAGAAAATTAAGTTGCTGACCAAAGCAACTCGTCCACTTCCAGATAAATTCCACGGCTTGTCTGATCAGGAAACACGTTACCGCCAACGCTATCTGGATCTAATCGCTAATGAAGAATCGCGCCGTACTTTTGTCGTGCGTTCACGCGTCACAGATATAATCCGCCGTTATTTGCAAGACCTGCAATTTTTAGAAGTGGAAACACCTATGATGCAAGTGCTGGCAGGTGGCGCCGCGGCAAAACCTTTTGTCACGCATCATAATGCGCTGGATATGACGCTGTATTTACGTATCGCGCCGGAATTATATTTGAAGCGACTGGTTGTCGGCGGTTTAGAACGTGTATTTGAAATTAACCGCAACTTTCGTAACGAGGGATTATCCACACAACATAATCCCGAATTTACCATGCTGGAATTTTATCAAGCCTACGCGGATTATTATGACTTGATGAATTTAACCGAAGATTTGTTTCGCAAAATCGCGATGGACATTTTTGGCAAACCCGAATTTTCTTATCAAGGACAGGCGATTGATTTTGGCAAGCCATTCCAACGTTTAACTTTAAAGAAGTCGATTTTGCAATTTAATCCTTCGCTAAAAGAGTCGGATCTTGCCACGCTCGAAGCGGCGCGAGCCACCGCTAAAAAACTGGAAATTCCCGTGCATGATACCTATGGTTTGGGCAAAGTGCAGTTGGAAATTTTTGAAAAAACCGTCGAGCATCAATTAAAGCAGCCAACTTTTATCACTGAATATCCCGCGGAAGTATCACCCCTCGCGCGTCGCAATGATAGTGACACTTTTATCACCGACCGATTCGAGTTATTTATCGCGGGACGAGAAATCGCCAACGGCTTCTCCGAATTAAACGACCCCGATGATCAAGCAGAACGCTTCCGCCAACAAATGGAAGTGAAAGCGGCGGGGGATGATGAAGCCATGCCATACGATGCAGATTATATTACCGCGCTGGAACATGGCATGCCACCAACCGCAGGCGAGGGTATTGGTATTGATCGTTTAGTGATGTTATTTACTGATTCACCTTCGATCCGCGATGTTATTTTATTCCCACACATGCGTCCAAAGGAATGAAAGGATTTAGTTTGATTGAAATGATGATCGCTTTATCTATTGCGGCGATCATCTGTTTCATGGCGGTTCCTTCCTTTTTACATCATGCTTCTGAAACGACCGACACCGTAGCACAATCTCAATTATTATCGCAGTTACATCAGGCACAGGAAATTGCAAACAACAAAATGACTGTCGTGACCGTTTGTTTAAGCAGCGACGGAATAAAATGCGCTTCCGATAACGCGACCATGATTCTGTTATCAGTTGGAGAGGAGCTTATCACCAGCATGTATGTAAAAGGTAAAGGCACCCTGCATTTGCGTTCTTACCCCGTTTATCGTAACTATCTATTGGTACGACCCACCATCGTCGGTAATAGCGATAACGGCACGTTCTGGTATTGCAGCAAGGATAATATCGTGCAATGGACTGTTACGGTTAGTCAGTCCGGCGAACCTCGGGTCATTTCAAAACCAACAGAGCGGTTAGAATGCTGATGTAGGTTTGGCTTCGCAAAAGCGCAATCTATGACCAACACTCATGTTTTTTTCCGCTTCTCTGCCCAATAGAATTTAAAGTCAGCACCCTGCATTCATCATAACTTTGCGGCACGGCAGAAAGCAAATAACTATTTTCTTCAAGCTCTAACATCAAGCGATAATGTTTTCCCTCCGTAAACTCTTCAACATTCAATGCTGCAAAAGTCGCATCTTGATAACTCTGATGCACCAGTTGATACTGTTCTAGCCTGCTCGCCAAATCCAGCAATGCTTTTTGCGCCTGTAAGCGATGTGTCGTCACAAAATGCTGATTAAAATTCGGATAAACAATCACGCTCAACACGCCAACAATCACAACAACAATCATCATCTCAATTAGCTGAAATCCATTCTGCATAATATTTCCTCTTAATTAAAAATATCAGATAACAAATAACCAACTGAACAAGTCTTAAGATTCTGTTAAGAATACGTGCGGTAAAGTGGAAGAACGTTGAAAGGGAATGATACTCAGGGAGAGAGTTATGCAACGAAAAGATGATATTAGCAAAAGACCATCAATGCAATTTATTCAACTAGTCGATGAATTTATTGCTTCCGCAAAAGATCTACTAAAAGTACACGACAAGAATCCAATCAAAGACCTTAAGCTGATGAAGGGGTTGAAACCTGTGTTGGCCGCTCTGACTTCGCTAGAGCGTACCATGCAAGATCCTTCGGGCAAGCTGGGAATTAAAGTATCACTAAGAAACTATGAAATAAAACGCACCGCATCTTTAGGTACGCCCGAAAGTCTGGATACCGAATATGATGAGGCTGTCAAAGAAAAAGAAGCGGCGGATGATGTGAAAAACAAATTACCCGCGCAACATGATTTAGATTTGGCACGACAAAAAGAATTACGTCGCCAAGATATAGATGATGTGTTTAAAGAAGAGCTGGAAGCAATTCAAAAAACAGGCGAAGATATTGAAGAAAATATTAACCAGGATGATGATCTTGCCGCGCAGCTACAAACCAAACGCGATGAGCTAAGAAAGCTGGAAAGAAAAATTCAGAGTCATTGTTGTGGTGGGGCTGCCTGTAACAAGGATGATATAGCCGCGTCAAACACATTGGAAAAAGAAATTGATAGTCTAGTAGAGCGGCAAAGTAAAATTAAAGACCGGCCAATTAAACCAACTGGCAAAGAAGCCAAAATCAAAGCGCTAGAAGATAAATTAAAAAAAATGAAGAAAAAAATTGACGATTCTATTGATGGTTATCCAGCCGCGTTAAAAGCTGCGCAAAAAAGGGTGGATGAAGCAACGAGGAATCTAAGCATCATTGAAAGAAAAATCACCGATGATCTTTTGACACAATGCAAGTCGGTAAGCCGTGACACCATGTTTGATCTGGTGCATTTGCGTGCCAGGGTTTCAAGCTTTTTTCGCACTGTCAGCGCTGTATATAAGAAAGATGAATCCACCAAGGCACTTCTCGGCGCGCTGCTAGGCAGTAGAGATGACTGGCGTAAACGATTCAATGAAGCCCTTGGTTGCATCTATTATCCCGACACACAAGGTCGTACCGGTCTGGAATTATATTCTGCTTACACTGAGTGGGCTAAAACGCATGACAAAGAACAGCAGAAAATTGAAGCCGCTGAATATTCACCTAATGAATTCATCGATAGCGTTGTGCCAAACGCCGAAGCAAAAGAAGTACAAATTACCCGTAAAACATCTTTTGGCATACATAATTTCTTCCCGGCGGAAACAAAACGCCCAAGAGAAAAACCATCTGAAGATTCAGCCAGTGTCACGCCAGGAGCCAAAATATCTTCATCATCCACCACATCATAATAAGGAGTTGTTATGAAATCAGGGAATGATACAGCTCATGTACACAGACATTTGTCGCGTCACGACACGCAGCATACACCTCGATCATCCGGCATGAGTGTGGCGCCACCTGCGCGTCCACCTGTGCCACCGCTTGCTCTTCCAACGGCTAGTCCAGCGACCACGGAAGAGCCTAAGGAAAAAATAAAAACGCATAGAGCGCATACGCATCGGGCTACCGAAACAGCGCGATCTGTCATCCCAAAACGTCCAATTGAACAGCTGGCGTCAGATGTAGATGCGTTTGTCATGGATGTTTCAAAAAGTAATGCGCATGATGAAACAGATGAGCATGGTAAAAAGATCATTGATCTGGAGCGTTTGATTACCATTAAAAATTCTTTGCAACTGGTGGTGAGAGAATACGAAAAACGACCTGAATTCAAAATCAGGGAAAATATGTCCGCGCGTAAAGTCGAGCTGGATAATTTAATTGCGGCGGCCGATAAAGAGTATGCTGAAAAAACAACTGCGCATCAGACCGCGGTGGAGGCATTGGATGTGAGGCTGGATGCGTTGCATCAGCACTTGACTGAAATGCAAGGTCAAACACTGATAGAACAATTTAAAAGGATGGAGGAATTTCAATATTATAATAACAAAATACGCGATGAAGTCGCATCGATTAATGACGAGCTTGATGCGCAGAGTTGCTGCTCGCGACTATTTTGCTGCTGCTGGCCTTCCGCTGACATCGTGAAAAAGCAAAAAGAGTTGCAAATGCTGCGTGATGAACAGGACGCGCTAGATTCAAGTGATGTCACTAGAGTTTCCGAGATCTTATCTTCCAGAATCGAAGCTGACAGGCAGAAATTAATCGAACAACGAGAGGCGCTGGCGCAAGATCAGCCACAGGAAACCGCGCAGAAATTGCGTGATGAGCGTACCAAATTGCAAGAGGATATTGACGCTGATCGAGAAGCTTATTACCACACGATTAGTCCGCCCGTCATGCTGAATCTGGTGCGTCTGCAATCGTTTATGGGTCGCATGGTGAAAAAAATTAATTTTGCCAAAGCAGCAGCAGAAGCAAGAGGGGATACTATTAAAACAGGATTGTTGCATGCTGTGTCTGTTATTGTTACGACCTTTTTAGACAAATTTAACAAAATGTGCGGTGATTATGTTTGCCGTCCGCCACAGAATGAAGATAACACGATTTCTTATGCGCAATATTGTGATCGTTTCCATAAATTGAAGGAGGAAGAGAAGAAGTTACTCATCACCGGGCCGCCTGCGGAAGGGGATAAGAGATACGGTGAGTCCGTACAGAAAATACAGAAGCTGGATGAGAGTATTTTTTACGAGCACATGGCGCCTGCGCCGCAGCCGGAAAGTGCCGCGTCGAGTTCTGATTCTGGGAAGGCTTTGTCGGCACGGAAGTGAGCTTGGGTGTAGCCCGGGTGCGCTCTTTGCACCCGGCAATCGGTGCATAAACGTAGCCTCGTTCCCCGGGTGCAAAGAACGCACCCGGGCTACGCCTACATTTTCTTTGCTATATCAGCCAGCCGTTTACCCAGCGCAAAACACAGCCGCTGCTCTTCCTCATTCACCGGATTCTTCCCATCCGTTCCAGCATAATGCGAAGCACCATAAGGTGTGCCGCCGCTTTTAGTGGTGTTAAGATCGGGTTCGGTGTAAGGAATGCCAAGCAACATGAAGCCTTGGTGAAACAGCGGTAGCATCATGCTTAACAAAGTAGTTTCCTGTCCGCCATGTAAACTGGCGGTTGAGCTGAAAACAACAGCAGGTTTGTTAACCAGGCTGCCGGATAACCACAAGCTGCTGGTAGAATCGATAAAATATTTCATCGGTGCAGCCATGTTGCCAAAGCGTGTCGGGCTGCCGAGGGCGAGACCAGCGCAATTTTTCAGATCATCAATGGTGGCATACACCGCGCCGTGTTCTGGCACAGCAGGTTCTGTCGCTTCTGTCGTCGGTGACACGCTTGGCACGGTGCGAATTCTCGCTTCCACGCCGACTGATTCAATCCCGCGCGCGACATGCTGCGCCATTTGTTTTACCGCGCCATAGCGGCTGTAATAGAGTACAAGAATATACATATGAACTTCCTCAAATATCGTCATCCCCGCGGGGATGACATGAATCACCTCAACTTCACCAACACCCAATCTAACATGCAATCCGGCAACAATCTCCTAAACACTGCAAACAACTGTGCGGGAAAGCCGACATAATAATGCGCTTTGGGGCGTTTACTTTCCAGCGCATGTATTAATTTTTTCACCACTGTTTCCGGACTTTGCTGTAAACGCTGCTTCGGCTGCTGAGGATTAAAATACGTTTTCTTCATCTTCTCATAAACAGCTTTATGTATACCTGTTTGCTCTTTCGCCAGCGTCTTTTCAAACTGTTGGTGCGCGTTTTCCCTCAGCGCGCTCTCAATTGGCCCCGGGCAGATTATCGAAACATGAATCCCTGTGCCACGCAATTCCTGTCGCAGTGTATCGCTATAACCTTCCAGCGCAAACTTGGACGCGTTATACGAGCCGCACATGGTAATCGCCACGACACCTAAAATGGAGGAATTCTGAATAATGCGCCCATGCCCCTGCTTGCGCATCACCGGCAACACATTCCGCACCACTTCCATCGCGCCAAACACATTCGTAGCAAACTGCGCCTCATCCATCGCGCGCGTCACATCTTCTACCGCGCCTGCTTGCAAAAACCCCGCGTTATTAAATACCGCATCCAGCGTCCCGCCCGTCAAAGCCAGCGCTTGCGAAATACCCTGTTTAATCGAGGCGGTATCATTTACATCCAGCAGGAGACTCTCAAACCCTTCCTGTTTCAGTCTTTCCATATCCGCCGGTTTTCTGACCGCGGCGAATACTCGATACCCTCTTTCTTTGAGCATTTTCGCAGCAGTGTACCCAATGCCACTGGAGCATCCCGTGATTAATATAGATTTGTTCATTATTTTTCCTATATGATTGGTGGACTATTTTACTGAATCCCTTAAAATATACCATTTGCTTTATATTCTATCGGGGTGGATAGTGCCAATCTATGAATATCAGTGTGGAACATGCGGACATCAACTGGAAGCGATGCAGAAGTTTTCTGACGCCCCGCTCACTAAATGCCCAGAATGTGGCAAAGATACCCTCAAGAAACAGGTTTCTCTGACCAGCTTTCAGCTAAAAGGCACCGGCTGGTACGCGACCGATATACGCGACAAAGGCAAGCCTAAACCCTCTGAAACGACCAATACCGAAAAGAAAGATAGCGCAAGCGATACAGGCACGGCTAAAACGGGTGATTCATCCTCTTCATCTAGCAAAGATTCGGCAGGCTAACCATGTTCGCATATATACGTAAGTACTTTATTTCAGGTTTGTTGGTGTGGCTGCCCATCTGGGTCACCTTGCTGGTGATCAGCTTTTTAGTCGACTTGCTGAGCAAGTCACTTTTGTTGTTGCCTCACCAATGGCAGCCAGATGTGCTGTTAGGCGTGCATGTGCCCGGTATAGGCGTGATCATTACGCTGCTGGTGATTTTTCTCACTGGCTTATTCGCCGCCAATTTTATTGGTAGTCGATTTTTGGCAATGGGCGATGCGATCATGGCGCGCATTCCACTGGTGCGCTCGGTTTATACCGGCGTGAAGCAAGTGACACAAACCTTATTCACACCCGGCGGACAATCGTTCCGCAAAGTGTTGCTAGTGCAGTACCCATGCCCAGGCGTGTGGTCTATAGGATTTCAGACCGGCGAAGTCAGCAAAGAAATTGAAGGCTCTGTCAGCAAACAAGGCATGGTGAGTTATTTCATTCCTACCACGCCGAATCCTACCTCGGGATTTTTGATGATGGCGCCACGCAGTGAAGTGATAGAACTCGATATGAGTGTAGAGCAGGCATTAAAATACGTTATATCATTGGGAGTGGTGCAGCCTGTCATTACTCCAGTGAAAAAATAATTTGAAGGTAATCATTTATGCGTAGTCATTACTGTGGCCAGGTCACAGCAGAGTTATTGGGCAAAGAAGTTAAATTAGCGGGATGGGTGCATCGTCGTCGGGATCATGGCGGTGTGATATTTATCGATTTGCGCGATCGCGAAGGCATTGTGCAGGCAGTCATCGCGCCAGAGCAGAAAGAAGCATTTGAAAAAGCTAATTCAGTTCGTAACGAATTTGTTTTGCAAATCGAAGGCAAAGTCAGAAAACGTCCTGAAGGCACGATCAATAAAAATTTACGTACCGGCGAAATTGAAGTGGCGGTGGAAAAATTAACTATTCTCAACCGTTCAGAACCACTGCCATTCCCAATCGATGACGAATACCACGATGTGGGCGAAGAAACGCGTTTGAAATATCGTTATCTCGATATACGCCGTCCAGAAATGCTGGAGCGCTTAAAATTCCGCGCTAAAATCGCGACTTTCCTGCGTCGTTATTTAGACGAGCATGGTTTTATCGATGTGGAAACGCCAGTACTGACACGCGCTACACCCGAAGGCGCGCGTGATTATTTAGTGCCAAGTCGCACCAAGCCAGGAAATTTTTTCGCGCTGCCACAATCACCACAGCAATTTAAACAATTACTGATGATGTCTGGCATTGATCGCTATTATCAAATCGTGCGTTGCTTCCGCGACGAAGATTTACGCGCTGATCGTCAACCGGAATTTACCCAGCTCGATATCGAAACCTCATTTTTGACCGAGCAGGAAATTCAGGCATTGATGGAAGAAATGATCCGACGCATGTTCAAAGACTTGATGAAAGTGGATTTGCCAAATCCATTCCCACGCTTGAGTTATGCCGATGCGATGCGACGTTTTGGCTCCGACAAGCCTGATCTGCGTATTCCGCTGGAGTTAGTCGATATCGCAGATTTGTTAAGCGATGTGGAATTTAAAGTCTTCGCTGAACCGGCGAAAGACCCGCACGGTCGAGTTGCCGCATTATGTGTGCCAGGCGGCGCCACCATGACCCGTAAAGAAATTGACGATTACACACAATACATCAGCGTGTTCGGCGCGCGTGGTCTCGCGTACATTAAAATTAACGCCGAAGGTAAAGAAGGTTTGCAATCACCGATTTTAAAATTCTTACCCGATGCGGCGATCAACGGCATTATCGAGCGCACCAAGGCTAAAGTCGGCGACATTATTTTCTTTGGCGCTGATAAGGCAAATGTTGTCAGCGAATCACTTGGTGCTTTACGTTTGAAAGTCGGGCAAGATCGCGGCTTAGTACAAGAAGGCTGGAAAATTGCGTGGGTAGTGGATTTCCCAATGTTTGAAAAAGGCGAAGGCCGCTTATCCGCTTGTCATCATCCATTCACCGCGCCAAAAGCAGAAACGGTAGAAGAGCTGCTGCGTGATCCGCACAATGCATTAGCGCGCGCATACGATATGGTATTGAATGGCAGTGAAATTGGCGGCGGTTCAGTGCGTATCAATTCTTCCGACATGCAAAAAGCGGTATTCAATATTTTAAATATCGACGACGCCAAAGCCGAAGAAAAATTCGGTCACTTGCTGACAGCGATGCGTTTAGGCTGTCCGCCACACGGTGGTATCGCGTTTGGTTTAGACAGACTGGTGATGTTAATGACCGGCGCGAGCTCTATTCGCGACGTGATCGCGTTCCCGAAAACACAAACCGCAAGCTGCCCATTAATGGATGCGCCATCGACCGTTGAGCCGGAACAACTCATTGAACTCGGTATCCGCGTAGTTGTTAAGCAACAATCAGATAAAGAGCAAAAAGCAATATAATATGTAGCCCGGGTGCGTTTTGTGCACCCGTGTAGCGATGTTCAAACGAACAAATAAGGTAACTACTATGGCCGGACACTCCAAATGGGCGAACATCAAACGCCACAAAGCAAAAGTTGATGCTGTCAAAGGTAAGCTCTACACCAAGCTGATCCGCGAAATCACCGTCGCCGCCAAACTCGGCGGTGGCGACGCAGGCTCCAACCCACGCCTACGTGCCGCACTCGATAAAGCCTTCGAAGCCAACATGACCAAAGACGTCATCGAGCGCGCTATCAAGCGTGGTGTCGGCGGCATGGAAGGAGAGCAAGTAGAAGAAATACGCTACGAAGGTTATGGTCCGGGCGGCATCGCGCTGATGGTCGATTGCATGAGCAACAATCGCAACCGTACTGTGGCCGAAGTGCGTCACGCTTTTACCAAGCACGGCGGCAATCTTGGTACCGATGGCTCCGTTTCCTACCTATTTAAAAAACTGGGACAAATCACCTTCGCCCCGGGCGTGAATGAAGAAAAATTGCTAGACGCCGCCCTCGAAGCAGGCGCGGATGATGTGGTGATCAACGATGATGGCAGCGCCGATGTCATGACCTCGCCCGAAAGCTTCATCAACGTCAAAGAAGCCCTTACTAAAGCTGGCTTCAAATCCGCCCAGGCCGATGTCGCCATGATCGCGGCTACCAACGTGCCGATTACCGATAAAGACACCGCCCAAACTGTGATAGGATTAATAGACGCGCTCGAAGACCTGGATGATGTACAGTCGGTTTATTCGAATGCGGATATTGCGGAGGAGTTGTTGGGATAATCGTCGTCAGGCCCCGGCTTTCGCCGGGGTAAACTGCAGCCGGGAACCAGTAAGGGAGTCAACATGACCATCATCATAGGAATTGACCCCGGTTCCCGCCGCACCGGCTACGGTATCATCAAGCTTGATGGCAACAGACATACCTACCTCGCCAGCGGCTACCTCGATGTCGCCGCTTACCCCGTCGCCGAACGTCTGCGCAAAATTTTCCTCGGCCTGCAAGAAATCATGCAAACCCACCAGCCCCACGAAGCCGCCATCGAACAAGTCTTCATGCAAGAAAACCCCAATT
>DAIDIB010000047.1 GCA_027459575.1 Gammaproteobacteria bacterium
AATTGTTATATTAGTATTACTTTATTATACGACAAATTTTCTGACGATTTCATAACAGCATAAATTCATATAGTTAGCACGGTTTGCATGCCCTCCACTAATATGGTAAATTATTGCACACATAAAAAATTAACATAAAACGAGCACAACATGCCAAGCGAATTACATTTATTAAAGAGGCGAACGATTAGCATTCTTAACACTTTCCGCAGACTCTATCCTGAAAGTGATATTTTTAAGGATGTAGATGCAGATGCAATTAAATCCATAGATGAAAATGCACTAAATGGGTTTCATGAGCTTTATTTAAAATGTCAGCTATTTAAAATCCTTGTAGCTGGCATAAATGAAGCTTCATTTAAAAAATTACCAGCGAAAGGTCAGTATCTTGTTGAGATGTTATTTAATCCGTCCATGGAAGATGATTTGTTAGATATGAGCAAGCTCCGAAGTCTGGATGATTTGCTGTTCAAATATAAAGGTATTCGCTTTCAAGATTTCAGTCCTTTGTGGGATGATCTTGATTCAGATCAAATCAATGCACTAAAAAATTCAATTGATACTTATATTCGCTGGTTTCAAATAAACAAGGATACAGTTTATAGAGACTCAACAGATGTTATCAAGCCAGATCTACAACAAAAAATTATTCCTTTTATGGATGATGATGTGGAGCAAGAAGACTATGTGCAGCGTCCTTTACTCAAAGACGAATCATTAGGAACATCAGGATTAGCTGTTTGTATCGCTCTTGTTGGTATACATGCCACCAAAACAAAAGCGCCCATGGTTGAGGTTTGTCATGTTTCCTCTGGTTATTACGATTGCCTGCTAGAGTTACATGAACATTTTGGCGCAGATCGAGATAATATCGATGTGTATCTTGTTGGTGGGTATCCAATTTACTTTGCGGATTTTTTACCAATCATTTACAGTAACAAATTTAATATTCGAGATGTGCGCTTGGCTACTTCTACTAATAAGGGTGCAAGTTGCGTGGTAACATCTGATGGAACAACTGCTTCAGTGTATTATTCGGGTAATCTTGCACATACTTCGGTAAAAAAACGCGGATTAGAAACTGTGGAAGGCGGAAAAGAAGAAAACGACAGCAAACGTCTGTGTGCTCGAAAATAGTTCTTGGTCGCAACTCGCCTACTCTCTCCTGATTCATTTTTGATCTATCACCCCGGACACAAAAAGCGTGTCCGGGCTACATTTTCTCGGTATATTATCCGTCATAATTAAACGAATGTGGTTATTATGCTGCGAACTCATACCATTGAGCATTTGAATATCTTTTGCGGTGCGTGCAAGCCTGATGTGGAAACTATCATTCGCGGTACGGGCTTGAAAATCGCAGGCGAAATAGATACCAATGTTTTGGAAAAAAAGACGACGGTTCAGGTTGAAATTGATGAGAAAGATGATCATTCAAAAGAAATCATCGAGGCCGCGCTTAGGGAGGGTGGGCGACTCGATGAAGATGAGCAAAGCAGTCTAATGCAAGCACCTGAGGCGGTAGAGAGAGATCCTTCGAGCAAAGAACGCTCTCAGGATGACACATCTACCCTACCTGTAAAGTCCTCCAAAAAACCCCCTCGCTGGCTACACATGTTACTAGCTAAAAAAATGCCACCGTGGTTGACGTGGCTGTTAGGCGGCATCGGTGTGACGGGTGGTATTGCCATGCTCGCACTGATGTTGTCTGGTATCGGCATTCCATTCGTCATTATGGCTGCATTAGGTATTGCTAGTGCGCTGGTATCTCTGGCTTTAGGCAGTCGCAGCATTTATCAGGCAATTAACAGTCTCAAAAATGGCGCGGTGAATATGGATACACTGTATGCGCTGGGAGGCTTGACTGCGATAGGCATCACCATAGCGCACTTGTTTGTGCCTGGCATACCGATGTTATTTGATGCTGCATTGTTTATATTTGGTTTTAAGTATATTGGTGATGGGATAAAAGAGCGTGCGACACGCCCTGCGAAAGACACGAATTTTCGTGAACGAGCAAAAATCAGCGCTGTGATAGAACCGTCTGGTGAGATTATTGAACTCGATAAAATCGCCGTTGGTAGCGTTATTCGTGTGCCACGCGGTTCTATCATTCCTATAGATGGTATTTTGCTTGATGATGAAGCTTGTGTTTTTAAAACGTTGATAAATGGTAAAACCACGCCAAAAGTTTACGGGAAAGATAAAGTCACACTTGCAGGTCTACGAATAGCGGACGACAATCCCAACGAATACGTCAGAATTAAAACTATTCGCACTGCGCAAGATTCTTATCTTAGCCAGTTAGACAAACGACTGGCGCAAGAAAAAAGTCAAACGCCAGAAATTATTTCTGTCTCGGATAGGATTTTACGATGGTTTATACCGACTATTATAGCAGTTGCTGTCATAGCAGCAATCGTGATGACAGCGTGCTTCTTCCCTCCCTTGGGATTTGTGGGCGCGCTTGCTATTGGTCTTAAGTGCCTGGTAGCTGTGCTGGTTTCAGCCTGCCCTTGCACGATGGGGTTAGTCGTGCCACTTGCCGCTAAAGCGGGTATTGATAAAGCAGAACGGCATGATGTGATATTCAAAGACGATAAAAAACTGCAGACAGCGGCACAAGTAAATACCATTATATTTGACTTAAATGGCACTTTAACCACTGGCAAACCAGTTGTTAAATCATTTTTTGCCACGAAAAATTACGAGCAGACGCTTGCATACGCTACCGCGATTGAGTCGCGTTCTTATCATGCTTTCGCGAAAGCAATACGCGAATTCGGCACCACAAAAAAAACGCGTGAATATGCAGTGACAGGCCAACCCACTCATGATCGTACCGGCATCAGTGGCACCATTGATGGCAAACGTATCAGCGTTGGCAATGCCAATATGATGGAAAATCTAAAACTGGATGTGGCGAGTTATCATGCAAAAAATAAAGTGACAAAAGAAGACATTCAGCAATTAGTGTATGCGGTGGAAGATGGTGAGATTGTGGGGCATTTTGTACTGGAAGATCCGATTCGGCTGGGCGCGAAACAAAGCGTTAATAAATTAAAATCGATGGGTTATGAAATTCATATGTGCACTGGCGCGGATGATATGACCGCGAATGCTTATGCCGCCACACTGGGTATCGAGCATGTGTATGCCAGATGTAAAAATGTCGCGAGGCCCTCGGATGGTGTAGGTGTGCGTACCAAGTCGGATTATATTAGAAAGCTTCAAGCTGAAGGTAAGATTGTCGCAATGATTGGTGATGGTGGCAATGATGCCATTCCGATGATGACGAGTCATTTGGGTATTGGCATGAAGTCATCTTCGAGTGATGAAATTACGCTGAATTTGGCTGGTGCAGTGATTGATAGTCCTTCGCTATTACCGGTGGTCGCGTTGCTTGAAGCGGCTAATCAGACAGTTGATAAAATTAAGACTAGTTTGATTACGAGTTTATCGCTGAATACCTTGACGGTGGCAGCGGCTATTGTTGGCACGGCGTTGACGGCGTTGGGTTTTGTGTTTCCGCCGGCGATTGGCGCGGGGCTGATGGTGTTGCTTATTATTCCTGTGCTGGTGAATGTGGCTCGGCTGGGCAAGCAGGCGTTACCGCATTATGAGGAGGTAACAACGCAGGCGGAAAATGAGATGGGGTCGTCGGCGGAGTTGATGAAAGCGTTTGGACCTGTGAATGAAAGAGATTTATGCTGGGTCCCGGCTTTCGCCGGGACGATGCGTGTTGACAGAACGACGCGTGTTGACGGGACGATGGGTATCCACGAAGAACATCAGGTTATACCGTTAAGAGACCAATCGCTGGGAGTTTTTGAAGTAACGAAACAGCCCGATCAGACTGATAGTAATCCAGGCAATTTCGATCAGCACAGAAGCCAGGTTCCAGTTAAACATCAGTGAGAACATTAAAAAACATGAGCCGAATAAATTCAAGAGCACATATTTGAGATCGTCGGAAGACCATTTGCCAATGTTGATGTAGTAATACGCGATGAGCGTGAGAATAACGCCGAGAATGCCAACCATGTCGGGGAAAGATGTTAGTACTTGCATTATTTGTTGCATGTGTTCCTCATTTAACTAGCCTAAATAAAACCATGAATAAAACCATGTCATCCCAACGTGAGCCTGTCGCTTGAAATGGCTCCCCGCCTTCGCGGGGATGACAGTGTACATCCGGGATCACATTAATTCCAATGCCTGCTCTATCACGTCAGCGCCAGCATTATCTCTATGTGAATTTTCACTGATATATCGACGCCATTTGGCTGCTCCGCGCTCACCTTGAAACAAGCCAAGGATATGCCGTGTCAAAGCGGATAATTTTACCCCAGATTCAAGCTGGGCGCGAACATAAGGTAGAAATTTTTTTATAATGTCACTGCGGTTTAAATTCTGATTATTTTTCAGGTATTTGGACTGCACCTCAGCCAGCAGCCATGGGTTATGATACGCCGCGCGGCCAAGCATCACACCGTCCACATGCTGTAGCTGCTCATCAATTTGCGCCAGGGTCGTGATGCCGCCGTTGATAATAAACGTTAAGTGTGGGAAATCCTGCTTGATGCGCCACACGGTATCATAATGCAGCGGTGGCACTTCGCGATTTTGTTTGGGGCTTAAACCCTGCAGCCACGCTTTGCGCGCGTGGATGATGAAGGTTTGACAACCGGCAGTCGCAAGTAATTGAACGAAAGCATGCAAAGACTCGTAGGAATCCTGATCATCCACGCCAATGCGACACTTCACTGTTATCGGGATATTGACCGCAGCCTGCATGGCTGCAACACACTCCGCCACCAATTGCGGCTCCAGCATTAAACAAGCGCCAAAACGTCCCTTGCTTACGCGGGGGCTAGGACAGCCCACATTCAAGTTAATCTCGTCATAGCCAAATTCTTCGCCTATACGCGCGGCATTTGCCAGTAATGACACATCACTGCCGCCTAGCTGCAATACGACCGGATGTTCAGCCGCGTCAAATCCCAGCAAATAATCCCGATCGCCATGCTCAATGGCATGCGCAGTGATCATTTCAGTATAGAGTGTGACATCAGGTGCGATCAGCCGCAGAAAATAGCGATCGTGGCGATCAGTCCAGTCCATCATCGGTGCAACGGAAATAAGCGCCACTACACCACTCCCTCTTCCAGACTATGCATGGGTCGAATGCTGCTCCATTCTTTACAACCCGGGCATTGCCAGTGAAGAGTTCTGCCAGAAAAGCCGCATGAGGTGCATTGATAATCAGGCTTGTTGGCCAAGACCTTTTTCATCAAATTTTGCAGGATTTGCATATCTTCCTTCGCCCTGCCCTCAACGCTGGACATATAAAGATTCACGAATAAATGTAAGCCGCGCAGTGATGGATAACGGCGAACGTAGTCAGCGACAAAATTCGCCGCGACTTTGTCACCTTTCCACTTGCGGATGCGCTCTGCTAGAATTAACACGACAGGCACGCGTGGATACTCGCCCATTAAATTCTTGAAATAGGCGATTAACTCATCTTCCTGTTTTAATTGCTCATAACAGGATGCGATTAAATCGACTGATTCTGAAAGATAACTGGTGTTTTGATCCCGAATTTTTTTCAGGCGTTTAAGCGCTAATTCGTAATTGCCAGCTCGCATGTGTACTTTTGCGAATAATATGCTGGCGCGCACACAGAGTTTGTCCACTGCAAGTGCGTTTTCCAGTAAATTTTCCGCTTGATGTAATTCGTTTTTATTAAAATGCTGCTCCGCCAGTTCGCAGTAATAGTGTGCGATGGTGGTGTACATATTCTTTTTACTAACCGTCTGATATTTTACCGCGGTATCCAGCGCTTTTTGCCAGGATTTTTCTTGTTCGTAAATTTCTAATAAAGTTGACAGTGCTTGCGGCGCATAGTTTTTTTCATTTGAGAGTTCGGAAAAAATGCGTTCGGCGCGGTCAAGCATGCCGGCGCTTAAATAATCTTGTCCTAGCTCATACATAGCCTGCTCACGGTAGACACTTTCCAGCTGTGGTCGGGCAATTAAATTCTGGTGAATACGCAGTGCGCGGTCTACTTCGCCGCGGCGACGAAATAACTTGCCCACCGCTAAATGCGTTTCGACGGTGTCGCTGTCTACTTCAAGCATTTTTATAAAAATGTCGACGGCTTTGTCGGTTTCGTCGTTTAACAGGAAATTTAAACCGATTAAATAATCGCGAGGTAATTTGGTTTTCTGTGGCGGCTCTTCATCTTGTGTGCGCATGCGCGTGCCTGCGTACCAGGAACCCGCGATACTTGACAAGAAGAATAACGCGCCGAGGATTTTCATTAGACTTTATCCTGCAGGGGAATGGCGCGCAGATTATTGATTTCTTTTTCTGCCAGGTTGAGTTGCTGCCGCATGCGGTAATTGGAAATTTTGGCTTTAATTAGCAACCAGAAGCCAACGACCATGCCCACCATACAGCCGGATGCGAAGGCAAATACCAGCAGTAGAGACAGCGGCATGGAGCTTTGCCCCAGATAGTAATTAATCGTAACGGATTCGGAGTTCAGCGTTGCAAAGGTCATGCCGAACAGAATGATCACGATTAAGAAAAAGTAGCTTATGATGCGCAATGTTAATCTCCTGTTAAAAAGCAACTTCAAGCTCACGACTGAGCTAATGTACCGCTTGCTTACGCACCCGGGCTACGGAGCCGCACGCGTAAGCAAGCGGTAAAAAAACATCCGGCGCAACCGTTCCCGGTTACGAAACCGTTTTATTCAATAACTGTCATGCCACCCATATAAGGCTGTAATGCTTTAGGTATATGAATGCGTCCTAATTCATCCTGGTTGTTCTCAATCACTGCTATCAAGGTGCGGCCGACGGCTAAACCAGAGCCATTTAAAGTGTGCACCAATTCAATTTTTCCATCCGCGTCGCGAAAACGGGCTTTCATGCGGCGTGCCTGGAAGCTTTCGGTATTGCTGCAGGAGGAAATTTCACGGTATTTGTCTTGTCCGGGCAGCCATACTTCGAGATCGTAGGTTTTAGCCGCGGCGAAGCCGATATCGCCGGTGCAAAGTGCCACGACACGATAGGGTAACTCTAAGAGCTGCAACACTTTTTCAGCGTGTTTAGTCATCTCTTCTAATGCTTCATAAGATTTATCTGGGTGCACAATTTGCACCAGTTCCACTTTTTCAAATTGATGCTGACGCAGCATACCGCTGGTGTCTTTACCGTATGAGCCCGCTTCACTGCGGAAACAGGAGCTATAACAAGTGTATTTAATCGGTAATTGCGCTTCTTCCAAAATCTGCTCACGCACAGTATTCGTGACAGGCGGCTCAGAAGTTGAGATCAAATATTTTTGTTCGCCATCACATTCAACAGCAAATAAGTCTTCTTTAAATTTTGGTAACTGGCCTATGCCGAACAAGACTTCCGCTTTTACCATATAGGGTACGAATATTTCATCGTAACCATGCTGTGTTGTATGTAAATCCAGCATGAATTGGCCTAAAGCGCGTGACAATCTCGCGATAGGCCCACGCAACACCACAAAACGCGCACCAGATAATTTCGCCGCGGTTTCAAAATCCATCCAGCCATTGATAGACGCTAATTCGGCATGTTCTTTGGCTTTAAAAGAGAATTTTTTAGGTTCGCCCCAAGTTCGGATAGTGGCGTTATCATTTTCATTTTCACCGTCTGGCACACTGTCGTGGGTCAGATTGGGTATAACTGCCAGAAAGTCGTCCAGCTCTTGCTGCACGGCGGCATAAAGCTCTTCTTGAACTTTAAGAGTATCGCTTAACTGCTTGAGACTTTTGAAAACTTCTTCGACGTTTTTGCCTTGGGCTTTGGCTTGGCCTACTTCTTTGGAGCGAACGTTGCGTTCGTTTTGTAGCTCCTGCATTTTCATTTGCAGTGCTTTACGTTGCTCGTCCAGGGCATTAAATTTCGGCACATCTAAAGTGAAACCGCGCTTTTTTAATCGCGCGGCTACGGTGTCGATGGAGTTTCGCAGTAATTTTGGGTCAAGCATGTTGTGTTATTACCTCATTTTCCCGGGTGCACAAAACGCACCCGGGCTACATCGAGAAATAGTAGCCCGTATGCGTTTTTTGCATACGGGATCATTTTATGTCGTTACCTTTGCTAAAACCTCAGCGGCTTTTTTACCCATCTCAGCCGGTGAGTGCACAGTGTGTACGCCTGCCGCTTCGAGTGCCTTGAATTTTTCCGCCGCGGTGCCTTTGCCACCCGCGATAATCGCGCCAGCATGTCCCATGCGCTTGCCCGCGGGTGCGGTCACACCGGCGATATAAGCTATCACAGGCTTGGTCACATGCTTCTTGATAAACTCAGCCGCTTCTTCTTCCGCGCTGCCGCCAATTTCACCGACCATGATGATGATTTCGGTTTGCGGGTCTTTTTCAAACAGGCCGAGCACGTCGATGAAGTTAGTGCCGGGGATAGGATCGCCGCCAATACCAACGCAAGTGCTTTGACCTAAATTCAAATCGCTGGTTTGTTTGACTGCTTCATAGGTCAATGTACCCGAACGCGATACGATACCCACTTTGCCGGGTTTGTGAATATAACCTGGCATGATGCCGATTTTGCATTCGCCTGGTGTGATAACGCCTGGACAGTTGGGCCCAATCAAACGCACGCCGGGATGCTGATCGACAATCGCTTTCACTTGCAGCATGTCGAGCACTGGAATACCTTCGGTGATGCACACGATTAATTTAACGCCGGCGTCAACCGCTTCGAGAATCGAGTCTTTGCAAAATGGCGCGGGAACGTAAATAACCGACGCATCGGCTTTGGTTTCACGCACTGCGTCTTTGACCGTGTTAAACACGGGCAAATCCAGATGTTTTTGACCGCCTTTTTCTGGCGTCACACCGCCGACCATTTTGGTACCGTAAGCAATCGCTTGCTCAGAATGAAAAGTACCTTGTTTACCGGTGAAGCCTTGGCAAATCACGCGGGTGTTTTTGTTGATCAATATACTCATGTTTACTTTACCTCGTTATCGGTTCCCGGATTACGCGCAAAAAACGCGCTAATCCGGGCTACATATTTTATTTCGTGGCTGCGACGACCTTCTTCGCGGCATCCGTGAAACTTTCGGAAGCGATGATATTTAATTTCTTACTCTTACCTTCGTCATTTAATAATTTCGCGCCTTTATCAGCATTGTTACCTTCCAGTCGCACAACAACAGGCAATGACGTGCCGATCTGCGCTACCGCGG
Source organism: Gammaproteobacteria bacterium (assembly GCA_027459575.1). Classification (GTDB taxonomy): domain Bacteria; phylum Pseudomonadota; class Gammaproteobacteria; order DSM-16500; family DSM-16500; genus Aquicella. The sequence goes on from DAIDIB010000047.1 coordinate 9,256, forward strand.
CAAGAATACCTTCCGCGATTAAATCGCAACGCACGATGCCACCGAAAATATTAATCAAAATCGCTTTAACTTTTTTATCCGACAAAATAATTTTGAACGCTTCTTCCACCCGTTCTTTAGTCGCGCCGCCGCCCACGTCAAGGAAGTTGGCGGGGTTGCCACCTTGCAACTTGATCATGTCCATGGTTGCCATCGCGAGACCCGCGCCATTCACCATGCAGCCAATGTCGCCATCCAGCGCGATGTAATTCAGCTCCCACTCGCGCGCACGGTTTTCACGCTCGTCTTCCTGCGTTGCGTCGCGCATTGCGCTTAATGCCGGTTGACGATACAAAGCATTGTCATCGATGCTAATTTTAGCGTCCAGACACAGCAGGTTACCTTGCTTGGTCACGACTAGCGGATTAATTTCCAGCAAACTCAAATCGCGTTCTGAAAACATTTTGCCGAGACCCACTAACAAATTAACAAATTGCTTAACTTGTTCGCCTTTTAAACCCAATGAAAAAGCAAATTGACGGCCTTCGTATGGCATCACACCAGCGATAGGATCTACCACAATCGTCAAAATCTTTTCCGGCGTTTTTTCCGCGACTTTTTCAATTTCCACGCCGCCTTCCGTTGACGCCATAAACACGATGCGGCGCTTGGAGCGATCAATCACCGCGCCTAAATACAATTCGCGTTCGATGTCGCAAGGTTCTTCGATCAACACCTGATTAACAGGCTGACCTTCCGCGGTGGTTTGGTAAGTCACCAAATGCGTGCCTAACAATTTACGGGTGACATCCGTTAACTCATCTTTCGAACTAACCAGCTTTACGCCGCCCGCCTTGCCGCGGCCGCCCGCGTGTACCTGCGCCTTGACCACCCAGCGCGAAATACCCATGTTGTCCGCGATATGAAGCGCTTGCTCTACATTAGCCGCTACTTCCCCTTTGGAGACTGGAAGGCCATATTGTGCTAACAAGTGTTTGGCCTGATATTCATGCAAATTCATTTACGTTACACCTCTAAAATTAAGCGAGTTGGATCTTCAAGTAGTTCTTTAATTGTGACCAAGAAAGTCACTGATTCTTTTCCATCTATTAAGCGATGATCGTAAGACAGCGCCACGTACATCATGGGCCGAATGACAATCTGTCCATTCTCCACCACCGGGCGCTCCTGAATCTTGTGCATGCCCAAAATAGCGCATTGCGGGGAATTCAATAACGGGGTGGCCATCAACGAACCGAACACACCACCATTGGTAATTGAAAAGGTACCGCCCTGCATTTCTTCCATGGAAAGCTTGCCTGCGCGCGCTTTTTCCGCGTAAGTCGCAATGCTGGATTCAATTTCCGCCATGCTCATGCGATCAGCATCACGCAACACCGGCACGACCAAGCCGCGATCAGTTGATACAGCGACGCCGATATCCACGTAGCCGTGGTAAACGATGTCATTGCCGTCAATTGACGCGTTAACAATTGGTGAGCGCTTCAAGGCTTCGGCACACGCTTTGACGAAGAAAGACATGAAACCGAGGCGCACGTTGTATTTCTTTTCGAATTTTTCGCGGTAGCGGTTACGGATATCCATGACGGGTGCCATGTTGATTTCGTTGAAGGTAGTCAACATAGCGGTGTTTTGCGTGACTTCCAATAATCTCTCCGCGATGCGGGCGCGCATACGGGTCATGGGCACGCGCTTTTCGGGGCGGGCGCCGGTCATGCCGGTAGCAACTGACAGTACGTTTTCCTTGGTAATACGGCCACCTTTGCCTGTGCCAGTAATGCCCGATACATCTACATCGTGCTCTGCTGCTGCACGGCGGGCAGACGGACCAAGAGGGATTTCTTTAGTCGCCACCGCAGCTTCTGCCGGGGCTTCTTTCTTAGCTGCTGCCGGTGCCGCGGTTTTTTCCGCTTTTGCCGGTTTTTCAGCAACTGGTTGTGCCGCAGCGCCTTCTTCTATCACAGCAATGACTTCATTGGCATTAACCGTGCTGCCCGTTGGCTTCTTAATTTCCTTTAAAATTCCGTCAGTTGGAGCTGGAACTTCAAGCATGACCTTATCCGTTTCCAGGTCAACAATATTCTCATCGCGAGACACTCTATCGCCCGCCTTTTTATGCCAGGTGGATACTGTTGCATCAGCTACCGACTCGGGTAATAACGGAACCTTTACTTCTATCGCCATTGCAGTTTCCTTATTTCGTTAATGCTTGTGTGATTAATTTTTCTTGCTCTTGTTCATGTATCGCATGATAACCCGCCGCGGGTGACGCCGAGGCTGGCCTACCAGCATAGCGCAATTTCTGCTCTTTGCCCAATATAGCGCTCAGATACATATCCATAAAGTCCCAGGCACCCTGATTTTGCGGTTCTTCCTGACACCAGACCACATCCTTAACATGAGCATAGGGTTTCAACACTTCTTTAATTTTAACCTCAGGGAATGGATAAAGCTGTTCCACTCTGATAATCGCTATGCCTTCCAGCTTATTAGCTTCCATATGTTCCATCAGCTCATAATAAACCTTGCCACAACATAGAATGACACGATCAATCTTCTTCGGATCTGTCCTGGCAACATCTGGTATCACTAACTGGTATTCGCCATTGGCTAGATCATCAAGCGTGGAAACCGCTCGCGGATTACGCAGCATACTCTTTGGTGTCATGACAATTAATGGCTTGCGGTATGGCCTGACCATTTGTCTACGCAACAAATGAAAAATTTGCGATGGCGCAGATGGCACACACACTTGAATATTATCTTGCGCGCATAATTGTAGATAACGCTCCAGGCGAGCGGATGAATGCTCTGGCCCCATGCCTTCATAACCATGCGGAAGCAGCATCACCAGATTACACAAGGCGCCCCATTTTTGTTCGCCCGAACTGATGAATTGATCAATAACCACTTGCGCGCCGTTGGCGAAGTCGCCAAACTGCGCTTCCCACAATACTAAAAAGTTGGGTTCTGCCGTCGCATAACCATACTCAAAACCTAGCACGGCTTCTTCGGATAACAGCGAGTCAACAATATTAATTTGTGCTTGTGTAGGTGAAATGTGACTAAGCGGAATATAGAGTTCATCGGTGTTTTGATCGTGTAACACAGCATGTCGATGCGCGAAGGTACCACGTGCGGCGTCTTGACCGCACAACCGCACTGGGTAGCCTTGATCGAGCAAAGTAGCGTAAGCCATGTTTTCAGCAAAACCCCAGTTCATCGGTATTTCGCCCATCGCCATCTTTTTCAGCGCTTCAAACCCTTTTTTCACCTGTGGCTGCAGTACAAAGCCTTCAGGCAACTCGGTTAATTTTTCGCCTAGCGTCTTTAGCGTTTTCATTGGCACCGCGGTGTTGGTTTTCTTGTCCCACGGTGTGCCGGCAAACGGTTCCCAATCCACAGCAAATTCCTTGGAGCCATCTTTGCCAAGCGTCAACACACTCTTGCCGTTATCCAGCGCGTCACGGTAATCGTCGCTGATTTTTTTGGTGTCCTGGTCAGAGATGACTTTTTCATCCAGCAATTTCTTTTCATATAACTGATAAGGTACTGGCATTGCTTTAATGATTTTATACATCAATGGTTGGGTAGCAGATGGTTCATCCGCTTCGTTGTGGCCATGGCGACGATAGCAGACCAGGTCAATCACCACGTCGCGCTTGAAGGTGTTGCGATAATCGATCGCGAGCAAGCCAGCAAAATACACCGCTTCTGGATCATTACCATTCACGTGAAAAATAGGCGCCTCGACCATTTTAGCGATATCCGTGCAATACACGGTAGATCGCGCGTCTTTAGGATTGCTAGTGGTAAAGCCAACTTGATTATTGATGACGATATGCAGCGAACCGCCAACGGTAAACCAGCGTGCTTGTGACATTTGGAATGTTTCCATCACCACGCCCTGACCAGCAAAAGCCGCGTCACCATGAATTTGAATGGGCAACACTTGTCTTTGATCTGTGTCACGACGGCGACGTTGACGCGCGCGCACTGAACCTTGCACCACCGGCGACACAATTTCCAGATGTGAAGGATTAAACGCGAGTACCATGCGCATCGGGCCTGAACTGGTTTGCACGGTTGCTGACGCGCCAAGGTGATACTTAACGTCACCTGAATGGGTGGTTTTAATGCCCTTGCCTTCAAACGCGGCGAAAATTTCTTTAGGATCTTTACCGACAATGTTCACTAACACGTTGAGACGGCCACGGTGCGCCATGCCGATAATCGATTCTTTAACACCATATGACGCGCTTCGTTCAACCACGCCATCGAGCATGGGCACTAAACTATCGCCACCTTCCAGCGAAAAACGCTTTTGGCCAACGTATTTAAAGCCCAGATATTTTTCCAGACCATCGGCAACGACCAGTTTTTCCAGAATGCGGCGCTTTACTTCAGCGCTGGGATTAAAGTTAGCCCAGCCTTGTTCTATACGCTCACGTATCCACTCTACTTCATCTGAGCGGTTGATGTGCATGTATTCAATGCCCATATTGCCACAATATACTTTGCGCAGACTTTGATAAATTTCATTAAGCGTAGCTGTAGGTTTACCTAGCGCGGTATAAGAACCCACACTAAAAGTACGCTGCATGTCTTGCTCGGAAAAACCGTAATAAGCAAGCTCAAGTGTTGGACTGTACACACCTTTGTTTAACTTAAGCGGATCAGTACTTGCCTGCAAATGGCCGAGTCGACGGTAAGCAGAAATAAGCTCGAGGACGCGTTCTTGCTGCTGGTCTTGAAACCCTTCCATGCTTTGCACCGCTACACGCGCAGAATTTCTGGCGTATTCAGCAAATTGCTGCTGAATGGGGGAATGAGGAACATCTGGCGTTTGTCGGACCATTTGCTGCGCCAAATTATCAAAGTAGCGGCGCCACTTCGGATCAATCTGGTCAGGATTGGCAAGATAGTCCTCGTATAAATTCTCTAAATACGCGTCGTTATCTGGCGCAAGATAGGAATCTTGCATTTGTTGTTGTAAGGTTTTAGTTTGTGTTGGCATTTATATTTACTCTTTAAGTTACCTATCATCCCGGGTGCAAAGAACGCACCCGGGCTACGTTGAGCTTTTATTCCGGGTGCGTTCTGTGCCGCCCGGGATACGTTGAGCTTGTATTCCGAGTGCGTTCTTTGCACCCGGGATGATAATTATACCGATTCCTCTAACATCTCTTCTTTAATGTTGTTAATCGCTTCTAGCGGGTTTAAATCCTTAGGACACACATCGACGCAATTCATGATTCCACGACAGCGGAATACACTGAATGGGTCAGCCATATCTGCCAGACGCTCAGCTTTGGCAGTATCACGGCTATCCGCGATAAAGCGATACGATTGCAATAATGCCGCCGGGCCCAAATATTTATCTGGGTTCCACCAGTACGAAGGACACGAGGTACTGCAGCAAGCGCATAAAATACACTCGTACAAGCCATCAAGTTTGGCGCGCTCTTCAGGTGACTGTAAACGCTCAGTAGCTGGTGTAGGTGTATCATTTTGTAAGTACGGCTTGATCTTGTTGTATTGATCATAAAACTGAGTCATGTCGATAACTAAATCACGCACCACTGGCATACCCGGCAGCGGTCGAATCACAACTGGTTCTTGCAGTGTAGACAAGTGTGTTGTACAGGCCAGACGATTTTTACCATTAACATTCATGCCATCCGAACCGCACACACCTTCACGGCATGAACGACGCAGCGTCAGTGTTTCATCCACTTTATTTTTGATGTGCAGCAACACATCGAGCAACATGTTACAGTTATGTTCTTTGACATCGACTTCAAAATCCTGCATATAAGGTTTTTCATCTTTCTCAGGATCGAAACGATAAATAGAAAACTTCATGATTTTTTTCTCTGTTTTCTCATTGGATTGTTCTGCGCTCATGCCTAGCCCCCCTTTTCAGTAGCGTTTTCTTCACGGTTACGTAGCGTAATTGGCGGCATTCCTGTTGGCTTCATGTTGACAGGCCGGAATGTGATTTTACCATCCTCGTAGTACAAGGCATGCTTCAACCAGTTTTCATCGTCGCGTTTTGGAAAATCTTCGCGTGAGTGCGCGCCACGGCTTTCTGTGCGCACATTGGCAAGATTCGCCGTCGCCAGTGCCGTCGCCATCAGGTTATCTAATTCAAGCGCTTCGATGCGTGTGGTATTGAAGACATCGCTTTTATCCTTGATCGATGCATATTTTAAGCGGTCTTTTAACTCATCCAGCTTCATAAAGCCTGTTTTCATATGTTCAGCGGTACGGAACACGCCGAAATCATCCTGCATGACTTTTTGCAACGCGGTACGGATATCATCCACTGACTCACCTTTCTTGTTACCGTTCCAGCGATAAACACGTGACAACGCCAATTCGATCTCGTCCGAAGTCGCTTCGTTAAAATGCAAGCCTTGATCAATGCTTTCTTTGGCGTGCATACCCGCCGCGCGGCCAAACACAATCAGATCAAGCAAGGAATTCGCGCCCAAACGATTCGCGCCGTGTACGGAAACACACGCCGCTTCACCTGCCGCGTATAAACCGTCAATAACCTGATCTTCACCCGCGTCGTTTTGCGTTAACACTTGCGCATGATAATTCGTTGGAATACCTCCCATTAAATAATGGCAGGTTGGCACGACAGGAATAGGATCTTTTATTGGATCGACGCCAGCGAAGGTAATCGCCAGCTCACGAATGGAGGGTAAGCGTTGTTTGATAATATCTTCACCCAGATGATCCGCTTTTAATAAGACGTAATCACCTTTTGGTCCCGCGCCACGGCCTTCGCGAATGTCAATAGCCGAGCAACGTGACACAATATCACGACAAGACAAATC
>DAIDIB010000048.1 GCA_027459575.1 Gammaproteobacteria bacterium
GGTAAAATAGGGTTGGCTAATGTCAAAACTGAGTACCCATTTTGGTGATAAGCGCGTCGCGATACGACCATAGGGCAATTCATCGGTTGTATGGCTAGTGGTAGAACCGTTCACGCTCGGAGCACCTCCGACGGGTTTGACTGATCCGCTAAAGTGCATATTTTGCCACAAGGTTGTGCCACCAATGATAAATTCGCCTTGTTTAACGCTATTTAGTGCGGCTGGGTTGGCGAAATTTAAATCCGCGAAGATCTGATATGACGTCGAATAGGCGTTATTTAATGCCGTTAGCGAAACGATACTGCTAAGGGAGAGCGCAGCGAATTTTGTCAGCTTTTTCATTCAAAAACATCCTTATTTTTGATAAATTATATTGATTATATTGTATTTTTACTTTGAATGCTAGTCAACCTTAAATGAGGGTAAACCCTAAGGGGAAAAATAATGGATTTGTTAACAATAGGCCTCGCTTTTCTCGAAGGGCTCGCGCTCATTCTATCACCCTGTATTCTCCCTGTGTTGCCAATTGTGCTAACAGGCTCATTAGCAGGTGGCAGACGCAGACCCTTTGGCATCATTATCGGTTTTATTATCACGTTTAGCATTGTTACACTCTTTTCACGGTTTTTAGTGCAAGAGGCCGACATTAACCCTGATTTATTACGCAATGTTTCTTATACTCTGCTAATTGTATTTGGCGTGGTGATGCTGTCATCCACACTCACTGAAAAGTTTGCCTTAGCTACTGGGCGGTTATCCCGGGTAGGTACAAACATCGGCAGCGGCGGTGGTTTTTTTAGTGGTATTCTATTTGGAGCCTTGATTGGCTTGATCTGGACACCTTGCGCGGGCCCCATACTGGCCGCGGTGATTGTTCAAGTCGCCACGTTGACTACCACTGCGAGCAGTATTATCACGGTGCTTGCTTTCGCGACCGGCGCCAGTGTCCCCATGTTAATTATTGCCATAGCGGGACGCAGGATCATGAGCAAATTCAATTTTATTCGAACGCATACTGTGTTGATACGAAAATTACTTGGCGTAATATTAATCGCCGCTGTGCTGTTACTTATGTTTAACGAAGGCATGTTGTTTTCTTATGCCAGTCGTAGTTCTACGACCACCGTTGCAACCAGACTTGAAAATGGCCTGATGGTTCCTTACAGAGCGCCGGCGATTGATGGCATTGATCACTGGATAAATTCACCACCACTCACCATTGATGCGTTGAAAGGCAAAGTAGTCTTAATCGATTTCTGGACGTATTCTTGCATTAATTGCTTGCGCACATTACCGTATTTAAAAGACTGGTATGCCAAATATCATGACAAAGGTTTTGAAATTATCGGCGTTCACGCGCCAGAATTTGAATTTGAAAAAAAATACGATAACGTTAAGAACGCCGTCGTACGATTAGGTATTTTGTATCCCGTCGCGATGGATAATCACTATGTCACCTGGCGTAACTACAACAATAGTTACTGGCCAGCGCATTATTTAATTAATAAGAAAGGCCAAGTGGTTTATGAACATTTTGGTGAAGGTGAATATGATGTCACGGAAAATAATATTCGGTTTTTACTTGGCATAAAAGGCGGTGAAATAACGCCAGTCACAGCAGAAGAAGCTTCGTATGCACAAACACCCGAAACTTATTTAGGCTACGCGCGCGCCGCGCGATTTGGTGGTGAAGAAGCGGTCGTTAACAATCAATCACATATTTACGACTATCCATCAGTGTTGGCAGATGATAGCTGGGCGTTGAAAGGATTATGGTATGTGTATGCGGATAAAATTGTCTCTGGCGCAACAGGCGCTGCTATCAAGTTGCATTTTAATGCTGGTAAAGTTTATGCCGTGATGGGTGCGACAAATGGTCGTGTTGTCGTTGATCTACGTTTAAATGGCGAAAAGCTCATCGCTGAAAAGGGCACGGATGTTATGAACAGTCAGGTGATGGTCGAAAGAAATCAATTATATTCTCTGGTACAATTGAACAGATCTGGCAACGGAATTGTTGAGTTAACGGCTGAAGGACCGGGGCTGGAGGTTTATACCTTTACGTTTGGAAATTGAGATAAATCATGAGTTTAGATAGACGGTTTTCCGCGTTGACCTTATTAATGCTCAGCACTAATGGCATGGTTGGGTTCGCTTGGCTATTCGCTCCGCTCTATGCCGCCAAGATTGCGGGTTCCGCTTCCATCATTGCCTGGTTATTGGGCGGCGTGATCACCGTGATTATCGCGCTCACCTTCGCTGAGTTATCTGTGTTGTTTCCAGTGGCGGGAGGGTACCGCGCAAATACCGCAACTGAGTCACGGCACTTTCACCAGTTTTATGATCAGCTGGCTGGCGTGGTTGTCTTCACTCACCATGGCACCTATTGAAGTACAAGCTATCTTGCAATACGCCTCAACGTATTTTACCTCGCTTATGCACATGCAAAATGGCGTACCTGTTTTAAATGGTAACTGAAGAAAAATTTCAGTTAGATAAAAGATTAGTTGAAATAGGCACTATGTAGCCTGGACATGTTTTTATGTCTAGGAATTGAATTGAAATATTTTTCTGGACATAAAAAGCATGCCCGGGTACAAGAGAATTTATGCATACAAATAAACTACCAGGACTTATATTCATTGCGCTGCTCGCCATCAGCAGCTACCTCATCGCACAGCTACCCGTTGTAAGCCATGCGGGCATCAGTTCACTCGTCGTTGCAATTATCGTCGGCATCATCCTCGGCAACACCTGGCACCATCCCGCAAGCATGACACCCGGCATTCAATACGCGGCGAAACGTGTGCTACGCACGGCAATAATATTGTATGGTTTCCGCGTGACGTTTCAGGAAATTGCGTCGGTGGGAATAGAAGCATTGCTGCTGGATACATTTGTAGTCAGTGCAACATTAATAGTCGGTTATTATCTTGGTAAAAAACTATTACGACTTGATCGTGATATGTCATTGTTGATCGCCTCAGGTGCGGCGATCTGCGGTGCAGCTGCGGTGCTGGCGGTGGAAGATATTTTAAAAAGCGAACCTTATAAAGCAGCTGTTGCGGTTGCCACCGTAGTGATATTTGGCATGCTCTCAATGTTTCTTTATCCCGCTTTGCAGCACTGGGGTGTGTTCGGGTTTTCCGAGCATCAATTTGGTGTGTTCGCTGGCGCGAGCGTGCACGAAGTAGCGCAAGCGCTTGTTGCAGGAACAAATGTCAGTGTGGAAGCGGGCAAAACGGCTGTTATTGTCAAAATGATTCGTGTGCTGTTGCTCGTGCCCGTATTATTTGTGTTAGCGCAATTACATCAACGCGGCGATAAGCAAAAAAAATCTGTGCTAAACAGTATACCTTGGTTTGCCGTGGGTTTTGTACTAGTGATTGGTTTTAATTCTATGCATCTTCTTTCAGCAACAGCAACTTCATATATCAATCAATTCGATATGCTGCTACTCACCATGGCTATGGGCGCGATTGGTGTCGAAACCAAATGGAAGAAAATCAAATCTGTCGGTATCAATCCCTTATACTTGGCTTCATTGCTTTTTACCTGGTTACTTGCTAGTGTGTTCATGGTTGTCAAAATATTGTAAAGGAATACATATATGGCACTGGTTCGCAACATGGATGATGCGAAAGTACTAGTTGATTTATTTTTGGCAGATGCAATAGAAAAACCAGAAGAAAATGGCTGTCCAACAAATATTTCATGGGTCAAGACCGGACACTCAACAACTGGTTATGTCTTTAGCGCATTAGCCCAAGATATAGATGCAGATATAGAGACAGTCTGGCAAGTAGTAAAAGATGTTCTGCAATATTCGGCTTTTTCAAACGGCAGCATTACCGTACAAAATAAAGAAATAAAATTCGGCGCAGCAATTGGTTTTGATATTTGTGTAAAAGGCTCATGCATAGATACGCATATTCCACATTCTGATGAAGTGATTTCAGTTGTAGATGATGAAAATAAAATATTAGGCTGGGAACGCGAAGTACCATTCACCTCAAAACTAAAAAAAAGCTACCACGTGCTTGAACGATTACCTGATGACCCTAAGCAAACACGCTCATACATCGCACTCCGTGTGCCATCCGGATTTACAGGTTTCTGTACTAATTTGTTTTACAGAAAAGACATTGAACAGGCATTCAACGATTTGCACCTTGGGATTAAACACGAGGCAGAGCTTCGTGCGCAGACGAAGACTTTGTTATAAACAGACATATTCATACAATGTCCTTTACGGGACATTGTATGAAAGTTAAAGATGCACCTAACACTCTTTATTGGGATAGCCTGTTACCTATAAAGCCGCCACCTACTGCACCAGCAATCGTTCCGGCCGTGCTGCCATGAGTTAATGCGCTACCTGCCACACCACCCAAAACGGCGCCGCCAGTCGTGCCTAATTCCTGATTCGTGCATGCAGTGATAGAAGCCATAAAGAGACAAGCAATGATTGGTAATAGAAATCGTTTCATGCCAAGACTCCTTCTTTTAATAATTATCATCAACTTCTATTATAGCAAATTAAAAGGGGTCAAGCCTCATCTATCTGGTCTAAATATAAACACTTTTTTATTAAGTGTTTATATTTAGACCAGATAGATGAGGCTTGACCCCTACCGCCATTCTTCCATATCCGCAATATGCTGCACCACCAGATCAATGAAGGTCCAATCATCTTTGATTTTGCCACTCATGATTAATCGGCCATCGGTCGACATATTCGTCATGATAATCGCGCCACAGCCATCACGCTGGCTTGCGATCACCATACTGCGGTAACCTTCGTTTTGTCCGCCAAGCGAAAAATAATTACCTTTTTTAACAGGCTTGCCATACCGGTCCATATTCACAAAAAATCCCAGACCCATGTGCTCAGCTTCGGGAGTCATCATGGTTTTCGCGCTATCGGGAGTGAGTATTTGATAAGGATCATTACGCAGCGCTTCCTGAATCGAAATAATAAATTTGGCGAGATCAAATGGCGTCGTCCACAAACCAGCCGCGGCTTCAGACACATACACATGCGGCCCTTCTTTTAAAGAGTTGTAACCAGGGCGATAAGGGGTGGCGACATCGCCTTGAAAATCCTCGGGCAACTTTTGCATAAATGTACTGTGCGTCATACTCAGCGGTTGCAACACGAGACGATTCATAATATCTGGGAATGATCGTTGATAAACGTCCATTAGCACTTGCTGCAAAATAGTATAGCCACCACCGGAATATAAGTACTTGCCGGGTGGTTGCACGACTTTTATTTCAGGAGAATTTGCGGGTGGTCTGCCATTCAGCACATCATTTAATGTGGGTAACGAGGCGCTTTTATCATACCCTATAAAACCAGAGACATTCACGCCGCCGGTGTGACTCAATAATTCACGTACCGTGACAAAATCATCTTGCAGAAAGGGACTATCAGCGACGGTCCATGATTGCAGGTAATCATTCACATCATTATCAAGACTCAGTCTTCCTTCTTGAACCGATTTTAGCACCGCGACGGCGGTAATGGGTTTACTGATCGAGCCAGCCTGATAGAGAGTAGAATCCGAAACGTGTTGTTCTGTTAAAATATTATTTACGCCGTAATAACCCGCCCATGCGATTTTGTAATCTTTAATGACCACAATACTGACAGACGGCACTTCATACTGCTTCATTGTCCGTTTAATCCAGCGTGAGAAGCGTTGGTCAGCGGTATTTTCAATAATACGTTCGACAGCGAAGACAGGGGAGAACAGCACCCAGCATAAAACAATTAGTAATCCTGAACGAATATTGTGCATGCGAACGCTTGTCCCTGCAGACGTATGTAAGTCAATTATACCTTTATCTGGTTAAAATGAAAACAGCAAACTTGGGGACGGAATTGCTGACAGAGCCTCATAGTCACGTTATGATTGTGTGACTCAAATTAGGAGGCTGGACGAATGGAAATAGTTAGGCGACTAGTTAAATCTCTGGTTACACTCATTCTCGTGGGCATGTTTCAAGCGAGCTACGCAGTCACTGTCGACAAGATTGTCGCGTTTGGCGATAGTTTGTCCGACAATGGCAATTTGTTTGCATTTACTAGTCGTGCGCACAAGGTATTGCCTTTTGTGCCTATCATTCCCATGGACCCACCCTACTATAAAGGACGTTTTTCAAATGGTGAAAACTGGCTTGATATTTTGTCGAAAGAAACCGGTCTGCCATTGTTAGACCACGCTTATGGCGGCGCGTGGGCAGAACCAGTTTGGGACTCTGCACAGTTGGTTCCGTTTGATATTAATGATCAGGTAGGCTTATTTATTTTTGAAAACGCCTTCGATCGTCATAAGGATAAACATTTATTTATTATCTGGGCGGGCGCGAACGACTATTTGGATGGTCGTGAAGATGTTGATTATGCGACTACCAACACTATTAAAAATATCAAGAAGCAAATTGAACGTCTGATCTATCATGGCGCGCATCAGTTAATGATTGTGTCGTTGCCAGACGTGTCTAAATCACCTGAAGTGGTGAACAAAGGACCGCGTGTTGTAAAACAAGTGGAAGCGTTAGTAACGGCGCATAATGAAAAATTAGCCGCGATGGTAAAAGAAGAACAGAAGCTCAATCCGAGTATCATTATTGCTTTCGTTGACGCGAAAACACCATTTGATTACTTAATACAAAATCCAGACGCGTTTCGTCTAAAGAACGTGGACAAAGCTTGTTATGGAGGAAGTTTTTATCTGAATAGAAACATGGCAAATATCGCGAATTCAGCTGAACTGGCGGCCGCCAAAGAAGTTGATCTCGATATTATGAGTAACGCTTCATTGCGTGTGGCCTATTTGAGTAGCAAATTAGCGACACGTGGCAATGACATGTGTGTGAATCCAGATGAATATTTATTCTGGGATCATATTCATCCAACACGCATCATTCATCATGTGATGGCGACGTTGACGGAGATTGAAATGCAAACTAACAATATAGATTGGGAAAGAAAATAATGTTATTTAAACAAGTTCAAATAATACCTTTAAAAAAAAGGGTAACCGGGGAGTCTTTTAACAAGCGTCTGGAAGAGTTGGCTTTTTCACCTTGCCTCCCATCGTCGCCCTCGACGATGGGGTGGGTGTCACCCATCGATGACGACGAAGCAGGATTGCCGAGCAGAACGATTAACGGTTGCATCATGCTTTGCTTGCAGATAGAGGAAAAAATTCTGCCCGCCAGCGTTGTTGCTTTGGCGCTCAAAGAAAAAGTCAAAAAACTGGAAAATACCGATAATCGCAAGATCAGAAAAAAAGAAAAATTGTCTCTCAAAGACGAAGTCTATCAAAGTTTATTACCACGCGCGTTCACCAAGTTGACACGCGTGTATGGTTACATCGATACACGCAACAATTGGCTGATTTTGAATTCAACCAGTCCGGCAAAATCGGAAGCGTTTGTCTCAATGCTAAAAAAAGTATTAGGCGATGACGTGCTATCAAATTTTGATATAATCAAACCCGCCGCAGTCTTAACCAGCTGGCTGCGCGATAAAGATTATCCAAAAACATTTTCCATCGAAAAATCCTGCGTGCTGCAAGACCCCAACCAGCAAAACCGCGTGATACGCGCGCAACAGCAAGATTTGTTTGTGGATAGTATTCAGCAATTAGTGAAAGACGGCTGCGAAGTCATTCAACTTGGCCTGTGCTGGCAAGATCGCCTTAATTTTGTGCTGGCGGATGATTTTGTGTTGAAGAGTATTAATCTGGCGGAAGATGATTTGGCAGAAATTAAGGAAGAAGCCGAAACGCGGCGACAGAAGTTTGACGCAGATTTTTTTATGATGACCGAGATGTACACTGGATTGATTACGGATTTACTAGATATCTTTTGTAAAAAACTAGCGAAAGCGAGTTAAATAACTGGTGGTGGGAGGGGTCACGTTTCGTTTAACCTTCGGCCGTGCTGCTATCTATTGAGGGGCGTCACGATCTAAGGATGGAAAGGAGTGCGAGTGAGCCTGTCCCCGCATGCTTTAAGCGGGGATACGTCCCCGAAATAGATAGCAGCACGGCGGAAGGCTAAACGAAACGTGACCCCACACCCCATAAAAAGGAGTTAATTTATGCCATATGAAGTGGCGCATTTAATCAACGGCAAAAAAACCGCGAAAGCAGGCCGCAAATTAGCGATTTATAATCCAGCGACTGGTGAAGAAGCAGGTCACGCTAATGTCGCCGATATAACCACAGTGAACGAAGCAATCGCCGCTGCTAAAATAGCGTTCCCACAATGGTCAGCAAAACCAGCCAACGCACGAGCGAAGATTCTCTTCCGCTATAAAGCACTACTCGATGACAATATTAATGAGCTTGCTAAAATTGTCACGTTGGAACATGGCAAAACGTTAGCCGAATCAGTTGGCTCAATACAACGCGGCATCGACGTACTTGAATACGCCTGTGGTATCAGCGCGCATCTAAAAGGAAGTTTTTCCGAAGAAGCAGCCACCAACGTCGATTGCTACTCCATGCATCAACCACTAGGCGTTTGTGTTGGCATCACGCCATTTAACTTCCCCGCCATGATTCCACTCTGGATGTTTCCCATGGCCATCGCCTGCGGCAACACCTTTGTCATGAAACCATCAGAGAAAGATCCCTCGTGCGCGGTGCGACTTGTGGAATTAGCGCACGAAGCCGGTGTGCCAGAAGGTGTGGTAAACATTGTGCATGGCGATAAAGAAACTGTAGACGCATTAATAACGCACCAAGATGTGCAAGCAATCAGTTTTGTAGGATCGTCAGCTATAGCGGAATACATTCACCACACCGGCACAGCGCACAACAAACGTGTGCAAGCCTTCGGCGGCGCCAAAAATCATTGCATCGTCATGCCAGACGCCGACATGGATGTGGCTGCGCGCGCGATTGTCGAATCCGCGTACGGCGCGGCTGGCGAACGTTGCATGGCCTTATCCGCGATTGTCACAGTAGGCGACCAAACCGCCGATACATTGATCGCCAAAATGAAACCAAAAATTACCGCAATCAATATCGGCCCCGGTACCGAACAAGTCGACATCGGCCCACTCATCACTAAAGAGCACTGGCAGCGAGTAAAATCTTACGTCGATCTGGGTAAAAAAGAAGGCGCGACACTTGTGCTGGATGGCAGCGAGTTTCAGCATAAAGCAGGCGGATTTTTCATGGGTTGCAGCATGTTCGATAACGTCAAACCCAATATGAAAATTTATCAAGACGAAATTTTTGGCCCCGTATTATGCATTATACGCGTTAACAGTTTCGAAGAAGGATTAAAACTGGTAAACGAACATCCTTACGGCAACGGCACATCCATTTATACCCGCGATGGTTACACCGCGCGAACATTCGCAGAAAAAGTGCAAGTTGGCATGGTGGGAATTAACGTACCTATTCCGGTACCCGTGCCTTATCACAGCTTCGGTGGCTGGAAACGCTCCGTCTTTTCCGATATAGGCATGTATGGCCAGGAAGCCGTGCGTTTTTACACCAAACTCAAAACAGTTACTACACGGTGGTATCCAAAATAATGCCGTCGTCCCGACGACGCGAGGAGGGAAATATATGCAAACAATTGGCTTCATCGGACTTGGCCACATGGGAAATCCCATGGCACATCATTTATTGCAAGCAGGACACAAAGTGCTGGTGCATGATGTATCAACGGACGCAGTCAAACGGCTGGTAAAAGATGGCGCGATAGCGCAATCTGATCTTATCGCGATGGCCGCAATAGCAGATGTGATCATCACCATGGTGCAAACTGGCGACCAGGTAAAAGACATATGTCTTGGCGAACAAGGTATTTTCTCGAATGCGAAAAAAGACTTGTTGTATCTTGACTGTTCTTCAATTGATATTGTGACAACTCGACTGTTGCATGAAGAAGCGCAAAAATACCACATCGCCATGCTTGACGCGCCCGTATCAGGCGGTGTCGCAGGCGCGGAACAAGGTGGCTTGACATTCATGGTGGGCGGAGAAGCCAAAACATTTAAACAGGCCTTGCCAATTTTGGAATGCATGGGCAAAAAAATCGTGCACGCTGGTGATGGGGGCAGCGGGCAGGCCGCCAAAATCTGCAATAATCTGTTATTAGGCATTTCCATGATCGGTGTTTGCGAGGCATTCACATTAGCCGATCGCCTTGGCCTCGATGCCAGGAAATTTTTTGAAATCAGCTCCAATGCCTCTGGCCAATGCTGGTCGATGACCAAGTATTGCCCTGTGCCAAACATACTCGAAAATGTGCCATCAAATCATAATTATGAGCCAGGCTTCATGGCCAAAATGATGCTTAAGGATTTGCGTTTAGGTCAACATGCCGCGGAAGCGGTTAATGCTTCCATCCCGTTAGGAGCGGTTGCCACCGAGCTATACGAACTATTCGTCAATCAGGGTGCCGGCGAGAAAGATTTTTCTGGTATCATTAAGATGCTTTAAATTTACGAGGCCTTAACAATGAGCAATCCATTTACAGCACATCCCGAAAGTATCGGCGAAAGCTATTGGGAACATTTATGGCATGCAGGAAAGTTTGGCATTCTGATGATAATTGGTGGCGTTGCCTGTTTGATCCATGCGATCTTCCCATTTTTATTCGTACAGACAGCAGGTAATTTTTTATTCAAAATGACAGAACACATGATCACTCGCATGCCGGGTTCAGAAGAGCGCGTTATACGATTGTCTAAATGCATCGCTGAAAAATCCAAATGACGGATGCGATATCCTGGCCGCCGCCATACACCGTTAGACGTTATCGACTCGCAAGACATGTTAAATTACGTGCGTCGCGAGCAGACGGTTTGATCATCTCAACGCCACAGCGGTTCAGCTTGAAGCACATCCCTCAAATTTTGGAAGCACACCGAGACTGGATTGTTGCTACGCTACAAGAATTGCAAGTGCAGAAGGCGGAAGCGCTACCAATTGGCATTGAGTTAACCGCTCTCGAGCAAAACTGGAAGATAAATTATGTTGCTAGTTCTGGCCGGACAAAATTATTTGAACGGACACAACTTCAAGAATTAGTTATCAGCGGCAACATTGACGATCAAAAAAAAATTCGCGAAAGCTTGCTAATCTGGGTGCGCAAACGGGCGGCCGAATTTTTAAGTAAAGAGCTAATAAAAATCAGCAATGAATGTGGCTTGCCGTTTAGCACACTTACCATACGCGATCAAAAAACATTGTGGGGCAGCTGCACGGTGGATGCGGCGATCAGCTTAAATTATAAATTGATTTTTTTACCGCTCACACTGGCGCGACATGTGATGTTGCATGAACTGTGCCACACCATACACTACAATCACTCCATTAAATTTTGGCAGCTAGTCGCCAAACATGACGACAACTGGCGTGAACACAAGCGTCAGCTACGACATGCTGATAAGTTAATGCCTGGCTGGGTTTAAGCTTATATTTTGCTTTTAATTTTGTGAAGCGGGTAATGCGTTCCGCGCCATATGACGCCTTTATTTCTATAGGTTGCTATCACTGAATTCAAAATTGAATAAGTCAACATACAAATCGCCAATGGATAAAACATCGCATAGCGCAATTTCACCCTAAAGTGTTTGGCTACATATGCGCTAATAAAAAGTGTTAAAGCAATATCCAGTGCGCTGACCCAGCGTAGCCACCCGGCGCAACTAACTGCGATCACTAAAGGAAATATAAACACAAAGATAACTAGAATAAGATCTCTTATCAGAGCAAGGAGACGATAATTATAGAATGCAAAACTATTCTTTTCCATGCCACTAATCATTTCTTTCACTGAACAATACCACTCACGTTTGACAAGATCTTTTCCATCTACTGTATCCTGACTATAGCCATTTTTCTTTAGCAATTCGCCCAATTTTAAGTCATCTAAACATTCCAGGGAAATAGGTTGATGACCGCCGCAATCTTCATAAGATTTTCTTTTGACTAAATTAAACGCGGCATGACCCAATGATTTTTTACTCCACGAATAGCGAATACGCCATGGTTTCATGACCATACTATAAGTAATATAATGGCCTAATAATAAAATATTTAACCAAAAACGCTGTTGTGAATGGCATTCAAATATTGTCAGGTGATCTAGTTTATTTTGTAACGTATAACTCATCGCTTTAAGCAGGGCATCTTTTTCCATTAACACATCAGCATCAGTAAACAAGATCCACTCACCTGTTGCATATTGACTAGCCACATGCAATCCATGGTTCTTGCCAAACCAGTCTTGCGGTAGCGTATTGATGTGATAGACCTTTAATCGAGGTAATTTTTTTTGCAACCTTGTCAGGATGTCAGCCGTTTTGTCGGTGGATCTATCGTTTACAGCTATAATTTCGAAATTAGGGTAATTTAGGTTGTTCAATGCAAGCAATGTATTTTCCAAATCTTTTTCTTCGTTTAAGGCAGTCAAAATAATAGAAACAGTAGGCAGTTGGCTTTGTTCCAAACATGGCTGTGTAGATAGATTTTTAAGCTGATTAAATCCAAACAAAAACTCGATGGAGGTTAATAAGAAATAGGTGAATATGACGATCAATAATATAAAAGATAAAGTGGCCATATATTTCCATTATGTAAAACTATCCCGAATAGATTCATAATACTAAAGATATGGCCGTGTGTCATTACTCGTGCGTATAGCGATAATAGGTCATTAGGCCGAAGCTGCAAAAACTAAGCCCCGCCGCCACCCACAGTGGTAGGTGGATGCTGACGTAACCCAGTGGCCCGGCGACCAACCCTCCAATCGTCCATGAGATCGCCCCAAGTGAACCGGTCACACCCATGATCCAGCCTTGTGAATCCTTATCAGCCAGATTTGAGAAAATGCTTAAAATAAACGTGAAGCAAAGCACTTCGCTGCCTGCCAGCATAATCATCCATAGCCATTGCGTGATTTCGCTATTACTCATCGCACTACCGGCGGCGGCAATAGCCATCAGAATTGAACAAGTGGCATAGGTCGCCGTTTCGCTGGAAATAAATTTCAGCAATATGCGCACGACAAAACTGGTGGTAATGGCGAATACCACACCTATAAAACCCGTGAACAAACCCAGTTTAGTCGTCGTGTAATGAAAGGTTTCCAACAAAAACCAGTTTATGGTTTGAAAATACAAGCTCCATGCCAGCATGTAACATAGAAAGAGGATAGATAACATCCGAAAACGCGCTTGTAAAAAGGCGGCCAAAAATAACATAAAGCCTTTGGTTAGTTGAATAGCGTGTTTTTGCGTCTGTTCACGTTTTTCGTGATATGTGGTGAATAGGAACACGATATTTAGCAAGGCAATCAAACCTGCCAGATAAAACGGAGTTTTAAAGTTAAACCAGTTCGTCATGTTTGATTGAGCAGTTACGCCGCCGATTAAAGGTCCAATGATCAAGCCAATCGAGCTGACAAATACCACCCACGCCAGATTTTTGGTTTTGTTTTCAGCAGAGCTTAAGTCGATGATAGCAGCGCTGGCAATCGGTTGTGTTCCCGCCGCTAGTCCCGCAATCGCACGACTGGCAAGAAAGAAAAACAAACTGCCATAAGCAATGCTAATGGCCGAGACAAAATAACTCAGTGCACTTAAAAATAGACAGAGGATTAAAATAGTCTTTCGCCCAAATTTATCGGATAGGTCACCCAGCACCGGCGTACTGAAAAACATAAACAATGGATACAGCGCCATGGCAAAGCCATAATAAAAATCGCGTAAGAACGGCGAGGTACCAACCGGCACCAGGCTGCTATCCGGCTGCAAAATAAGCAGGGTCAGCACCGGCAGTACCAAAACGATGCCCATTACATCTATCAAAATGACCATAAATAACGGTAATAACGTTGTCATAAGAATTTTCTCATATTTGTTTCCGCGCACAGTCACGGATTTATTTAAATGAATTACATAACATTTCTGATGGATTCCCGTTCGCGGGAATGACAAGACGAATCGTCAGGCGATGATTATCGAACGATTCTGTAAAATGACTATGCGCATGGCACGAATACCTAATATGGGATACTCCAATCTTATATTAAAAGAAACGGTGGTGCAAGCGACGTATGTAGCCCGGATGAGTGCTTTTCTCATCCGGGGAGCGAGGCTTCGTTTAACACTGTTCCCTGGATGAGAAAAGCACTCATCCGGGCTACTCTATTAGCGCCGTTTAACCTCAATCACATCTGGTATATGATGCAACAAGGCAATTGCACGGTTTAATTCATCCATCGAATAAATACGGATAGTAAGAAAAAAAGTGGAATTAATAGCTGCTTTGGGGGTATTTTCACTAATCGCGACAATATGCACATTCGCATTAGCAAGTGCGGTTGTTATTGCTTGCAGTAATTTGGCTTTGCTATTGCCAATGATTTCAAGATCAACGGGAAATGCTTCGCCATGTTTATCAGAGACGCTAATTTCCAGTATACGTTCAGGGTTTTTAGCTTTCAGGTATAAGAAATTGCTGCAATCAAGACGGTGCACACTTAAGCCTGCTTTTTGTGTAATGTAGCCAATGATTCGATCACCCGGCAGTGGCTTGCAGCAGCGGGAAAATTTAGTGAGGTAATTACTCACATTTTGTGAAAATCCTCTTTTCGTCATTGATTGATCGTGTGCGGGCGGCACTTTGGCTTTTTTAACTGGTTTTGCTTCCTGCTCATGTGGAATTGCTTTTTCAGCAGGTTCATTGTTGCGGAACCAATGCTGAATGTGATTACGTGCGCGCACGGTTTTGATATAACCCTTATGAGGATTCAACCAGTCACGGCTGGGGTGAGCTATTTTGGTGGTTTGAATTTCAATACGTTCGCCGGTTTTTAAGGGATAAGTGAGCTGCACTAATTTGCCGTTTACTTTGGCGCCGCGACAGCGATGACCAATTTCACTGTGAACAGCATAAGCGAAATCGAGCGGGGTGGCGCCGCTCGGCAAGTCGATAATATCGCCGAGGGGAGTAAATACATAGACACGATCTGAAAATAAATCTTTGACTTGCACATTATTTTTGTTAGTGGCGTCCGTGGAAATTTCTTTTGACCATGCCATAACCTGTCGCAGCAACGCGATTTTCTCTTCATAATTAGTCGCAGATTTAATATTTTCCTTGTAGCTCCAATGTGACGCCACGCCCAATTCAGATGTATCATGCATCGCATAAGTGCGAATCTGAATTTCAACGTTTTTGTTTTCAGGGCCAATGATGACGGTATGGATTGACTGATAACCATTGGATTTCGGCTGACTGATGTAATCATCAAATTCCGCCGGGATATGTTCCCACGTATGATGCAAAATGCCCATCACACTGTAGCAATCGTCAACCGTAGGCACCAACACACGCATGGCGCTGACATCATAAATTTGTTCCAGCTTGGCACCTTTGCGTTTCATTTTGGTGTAAATGCTGTAGATATGTTTAATGCGACCCGTGACTTTAAAGTCTTTAATGTGCTGCTGCCGCAATAAATCCGTTAACGTTTGCATCGCATGTTGAATATATTCTTCACGTTCAGCGCGTTTATTGGCAAGACCGCTGGCGATAGCTTTATATGTATCTGGTTCACTATAGCGCAGACACATATCTTCCATCTCCCATTTTAATTGCCAAATGCCGAGTCGATTAGCAAGCGGTGCGTAAACTTTCATAGTCTGCCTTGCAAGATCGAGTTGCTGATCAACCGGAATATTTTTAGCTTCACGCAACATGACTAAACGCTCAGCCAGAATGATGATGACCGCTCGAATATCCGTTACCATTGCTAGCAAAATTTTACGCAAATTTTCAATTTGACTATGCTGGTTTTCAGTCAAACGCTTAAAGCGTTCGAGTGATTGCATTTGCATGGCGTCGCTAAGAATTTTCTTGACCCGATCGCCAAATTTTTCAGCGATGGTGTCGTGATGAATTT
>DAIDIB010000049.1 GCA_027459575.1 Gammaproteobacteria bacterium
AGTACCTTCATTGGTTCTTACAATCCCAATAATGATACCGGATTCATGGCTATTTACACACTTCTGCTGACACTCCCGTCCGGTTCTGAGAAGGGGGCGGCTGGAGCAATCCAGCCGCTCTACTTCAACCGTTTTTTTAGCTGTTGCTGCAACCGCTGCGAAGTGTGTGTATCGATAAGGACAAATAAATACACACGGACAAAATAAAAAAGACAACCTCTGCCTAACTTTTTAGGCAAAAGCTGTCTGGATTTTTAGGCAGAAAATAAAAATATTATTTAAAATACTTATCAAGCTCTGATAGATATTGTTTAACTTGTTTTTCATTTATTTCTCCGTCAATCTCCGGTGTAGATAAGCACTGTATTACGTAGAACATATCTTCATAATAATCTGGATCAGATTCATTAATTTCAGGCGGTACGTATTCTGCACGAATACATAAAAATCCCGCCCAATTATTTAAATCATCTGCTGTAATTTTTCCCGATAAGTATTCAACCAGCATGTTTTTTACATCACTTGGCGTGACAGGAACTCTTATCTCATATAGCGCAATATCACGCTCATTAACTTTACTTATTAGCGAAATATCACCATGTAAAATATCTATCAAATTTTGTTTTTCCATTTTTTCACATCATATAAATTGTTTTTAATTTCGCCTAGTCGTTGACGTACCAGAGTATTTGAATCATCAAAAGCTGTTTGAACGACTTTTGTGGTTTGCCCTTGAGGGTTAATTTCGAAACTCATCCTTTGATAGCCAGTTGTTCTGCCACCACGTTCTGCTGCTACTCTTAAATCACCAGATTGCATTTTCTTGATGGTTACCCCATCCATTCTACCGCCACCCAATAAATCCTTTACCTTCTGTACTTGTGAATGTGTAATTCCTAATTGTTCGCTGTTTTCTAATAACGCTCGAACTTCGGCCTTTGATGCTCCAGTAGCCAACTCAGTAAATCGTACTGTTTTTTCTGGTAAGATTACTAAACTCTCTGCCCCACCCCTTCCAAACAATCCCAATCTCGCCGTGGTAGCTGCCAATACTGGCGCAACACGCGCTCCAACAGCAGGAACAGCAGAAGCTGCAGCCATAACACCTAAATCAACAGCAGCATCTCTTCGCTGTTGGCTGTCACCATATCTTAATGCTCTACCATCCTGCCTTATTTGGCGAGCATAATCAATTGCACCTCCAGCTAATGTACCATGCATTTTTTCAGATAGCATTCCCATGACTAAATCTGTTGAATCGTGTATTTTTGCCTCTCTTTGTGCTGCTTCCTGTGCAATTTTTTCCACTCTATACTCAGCAAGTTTGCGACCTGCGCCTCTTAAGTCTAACTTCGGCTCATCCACTGTCATATGAGTCGCTTCTTCCGCCTCAGCCAACGTATGCTTCTCATGCGCAGTAAGCGGCCTTGGCTTTGGTGTACTGGCGCTATGAGATGCCACAGGCGAGCTTGTAGCTTTATGACTTGGTGTGGCGGAGGACTTTGATGCTGCCTCTTGTTGCTTCCATTTTTCTTGCAGTTTGCTATCAATGCTGCCGCCTACCGCCCCACCAACCGCTTGTGCTGCGACAACATCAGCATTTACCGATGTATGTGTCACCGCACTGCCGATCATAGAACTAGTAACCGCACGCGCACCGCCTGCTACGGCTGCTGTAGCTGGGGTATCGCCTAATGCTTCGGCGATTTTGCTATCCATTTTCATGGCAACCATTGTCGATGCCATCTGGGTGGCAATGGCTTTGGCATCAAATTTACTTCGTAACCCCGTTGCCATTTCAATTAGCTGGGTTGTCACTGCCGCTTCCGCAGTACGAAGAAGAGTTGCGGCCATGCCCGCATGTGCGGCTTGAGTTGCCGCTGATGCTGCTGTAGCTGAGGCGGCATTCGCCGCCTGGCCAAGCTGGCCTGCGGCGCCAAATATAGCGGTGTTCACACCCACGCCGATCCCCGCACTTAATGACTGTGACAGTGAAAAGTGATCTTGCAAGCCTAATCCCATTGCAACACCTTGCAAGCTTGCATCAAGCGCGGCGCCAGCTACTGCGGCAGATCCCACGTTGATTACCGCGGCTGCCGTTCCTCCTGCGACAATCGCTCCCCCACTCGCCCCAATTATTGCGCCTGCAAGTGCGCCTCCCAAATACGGCGCCACTGCAAACACTATCGCCACAGCAATCACTTTAACTAGTATACGCAAGAACGAGCCGCTATCTGATTTAGGCCTTGGCATCGGCATTTTAAGAAACGGTAATATGCTGCCTGTCATTTGCGACACAAATTCTTGATATGGTCGTGCAGAATGGGATTTTATTTTTTGTGTAATATACTGCGGCAAAAATATCATCTGGCCCGCTGCAAGCGGCTGGTACAACATATAATCGCCTAGATAACCATTTTCTCTCGCTAGGGCAGCAACCGCTTCTTCATCACCAAAATGCTTGCGCGCAATGCTGGCAAATGTGTCACCCTGAACTGTCACGTACAGTTGTGGTGCCAATGGAGGATATGGTGCATCGTCCCATCCCAGCGGATCATTTTGTGAAGACGTTGAAGAGGGTGTCAATCGCCCCAACAATCTAACTGGTTCGGGACTGCGCATGAAGGAAATGGTAGGCTGTAGTTTATCCATGTAATCATACTGCTCATAGTAGCCAGCCAATACTTCACCTTCTATGTTTCGTAAAAAATAATGGCTATGCTGCTTTATTTTCATTACAGGAAGCCCAACCTTCGCACGGGTACCCTCTAGAAGGTGCTTACTTATTACATGTCCGCCAGGTGTTGAATCAAAAAATGCGTCTGACACATATATTTCATCCACAGCTGTGCCACTTTCAGAGTGTTCATCTGCCGCGTTGCCCTTACCTGAGATTGTTTGATTTGCATCAATCATCATTCTGCTATTAGCATAAGTTTGACCAACACCATATCTTTTACGGCGACCATGATAACCACAAGCTTGCCATGCCTCAAAACCTGTCGTTTGATTTATTTCAAAATAATCGCTCATGATAAGCTTTCCGGCATCATCACAATGACTTATTTCTTGGTATATAGGAAAGTTATACAGTTGATGGTTGCGAATAATAGCAAGCATTTTTGTTTTGTCATTGAATTTAATTTCATCAGATAATTGCCAGCCATTAATATCATTGACTAGAAATCTTTCCTTGCGATCGAATAGTGAGCGATGTTCTGCATACCAGTATGGCGCGCCATCTGGTTTGTAATCACGCAAGGTACGCATGACACCTGGCAACAGGGTTTCTTTCACTAAAGGATCGAAGGCGCCATACTCGATCACTACAGGCGCTCCACTATTATGAATCTCTGACGCACGATACCCGTCTTTATAAGCAAATTCGAGGAGACTTTCCATGGATCCGCTCGCGAGTGCATCATCACTCACCGATGTCTCTATCGAACGCATGCAGTCATTATCAAAATGCAAGAAATTACGTTGTAACTCCTGCACTCGTAGTGGGAAGGCTTCGGAATGACCAGCAGGACGTAGCTGCAAATGCTTGCGATGCAAGTTGTCTGCTAAATCAAAGGTTTTATTTAACTCGAATAATGAGTAAGCACCTGATGAGGTCATAAACTTGCTTACTACCTTCACTTCTCTACTCATACCATCAAGTTCAACGTTAGTGGCAGTTAAAAGAATACCTTCAGATGGATTTGCAAGTATATACCCATCTTCACGCTGAATAATAAAATTGCAAAGCTGAAACACCTTCATCAATTCAGCTTGTCCTTCAGAGTTGTACTCTCTTTCTTCTTTCTTGCCGAGCAGGTGATCTGTTGTACGCATCACCAAACCACATCGAAATTCTCTTTCAACATTTTTAGACACATCTTCGCTAAGCGTTGTATAGTATTTCTTAATTGTTAAATCAGGCTTAAATTCCAGATGCCTATGCAGAACTGGGTGTTTAGGATAAATAGAATACTCTTGATATACCTGCATTTTACGATCACGCATATATGTAGTTTCTTCACTCATTAAATCCGTGTGCGAAGTAATATTGCCAAAATAATCATGCTTCCATGAGGTATGGCTACCGTCATCAAACGCAATATCCATCAGGAAATTTTTTCCCTCGTACTTGCGGCGCTCTAATTGTCCTATTGGTAAATAGCGTTCAATAATATTCCCCACCGGATCGTGATTATATATATAGGTACCTAGCGAGTTTCTTACAATTGCCCTATGTCGGGCTTCGTCATAAATATAACTAAACCTGCGCCCATATTCTGATTTAACTATTTCCATTTCCTCGGGAAGATTAAGTGGATTATAATGAGCGCGCCATGTTCTGCCACTAGCATCAATAGAAGCCAGGGTATTGCCAAAGATATCAATTTGACGTCTTTGAACCTTCACTCCTTCTGCATCTACATTGGCTGTCCATTGACCTGCCTCATTCAAAACAACACCGCTCGCATGTTTTTTGCCATCACGCATACCAACATAAATACCACGATCATTGTATCCATGCAAAATCTCCATTCTTTGTATTATGGGCTCTCCACCTTCCAATGGCGGCGCTTTAATCTCTGGCGTTACCGTTCTAATCTCCTTGCTCTCATGATTATATTCCCTCAATGTCTGGTGGCCACGACTATCAATCTCCATGATAGGATTATCCCAACGATCATGCTCATATGTGCGTGTTGGCAAACCATTATTTTTGATATGCCATATAGGTGCCTTCATAGTTAACGGTCGCCCACGCTTATCACGCGTGGTTTCAGTTCTTTCAATTCTATCTCTGTCTAGTGCTATTAACTCATCTAATTTATCCAGGGAAGATAAACGTAAATCGTCTTTAGCAGCTTGTAACTGCAGAGTGTCAAAACCACATAAATCACCAAGCTTAATGGTGTTAATTCCTTCATGTTCATTAGTTCGAATCACGCGACCGATTTTGTCAAACTCACGATAAAGCGGCCAGAAGTAACCATCTGGTCCTTCAAAAAAACACTCGCCAAATGCTGAATACAGCTTATGAGTTTGCTGACTAACAACACTATCTCGCAGAATGCTGGTAAGTGTGTCTCGACCTTCCCTATCATAGCTTTTCTTGACTTCATCCACACATACTTTTGCTACGCCGCCTTTATTATGAAGAATTGAAAGCTTGTGATATTCCCGAGCAGTTTGTTTGGTAGGTGTATGAGTAAAACAAGACTGATTTCCAACCGCATCCTGTTTAATCTGCACTAAACCACGCGAATCAAGCAATTCAATATCAAGCTGGTTTTCAGGATGATTTAGAATATCTTCAACGGTGATGTCTTTTTCGGACACCTTATCTGGGAAACCTGTTTTTAACCGCCTCGTAGCGACTCTTTCACCAAAAGCATTATAATGATGAACAATGACAGGTCTTAACTTGGCTGATGTGCCATCAGTGTTAAATACTTCTCGAGCCACTCCTACTTCGGCTATTAGCAAGCCACGCGCATCATAAATATATTCATCACGTGCTCCATCTTCATGCACCATCGCGGTCATATTACCAGCCGCATCATATTCAACAGTTTTGCATAAATCTTTAGGTGGTTGAACTTCAAGTTTTGGTTTACCGTCTTCACCTATAACTAGCTTATGCGTGATAGCGCCTTTTTGAATGATAGAGATTGGCTTGTCGCTCTGCTTATAGACAAATTCAAAATGTCTGTCTTTGTCTGATGCCAACGCCTCCACTTCTTTTTGCAGGTCAGCAAAGGGACTTGAGGCATCTGGTCGATTTTTTAACGGCTTAGCGTACTCGTGGCGCTTCTCAATATTACCCTGCGCATCTCGCTCATATATTGTTAAATATTGTTCTGGATCGATTTCTGCTATTACCAGTCCATTTTTATCATACCAGGTTGATTTTTCAGCCCAGCAATCTGGTTTTATCAATTTGGCTTCTGAGATACATTTGCCCGCAGCGTTATAACGTCTTTTAGTGGTGGGCTTTCCGCGGCCTACCTTGTCATCAGCAAAATAGTCTATTTCATCTTGTACGATTTCGCTTACATTACCAGTTGCAGCATCTCTAACAAATGTTGTGGTTCTATCTATTTTGTCGTCAGACTTCAACAGTGTTGTCAAATAATCACTGTCAAAATTCATTTTGCTAAAGTCATCATGATTGATTGTAATTTTAGTACCATATTGTTTAATGCATTCAAGCTCATCAAAAGCATTGTAACTATACTGACTAACTGCGCCTTCCCTATCGACTTCAAACATTGGCCGACCTAAAGCATCATAAGCTATATAACTCCAATTACCGCTTTCATCTTGTTTAGCAACTTCTTTTTGTAAATGATTATAAATTACAGTGGTTTTGATGTCTTTCTGCAGTGTAGGTGACGTTGTTAAAGACGCCACAGCAGCCGGATCATCAACAATCGCCTTAGGCACTTCAGTTTCAACTAACGCCCCTTTTGAATTCTCTTTTAATTTAACGAGCCGCTCTTCTGCTAATCCTTCACCCTTGGTAACTGACTTGGGCGAACCATCTGGATAGTAATCTTTCTTAGTGCTGACACTTTCTTCTTTTAGCTCAAGTGCCAACTGTCCCGATTGTTGCTTTGCAACATGCGCGACTAGTGCTTTTGGCGTAACTTCCCTAACTAACCGTTTTGCTCTGTCAAATTCATTTTTCCATACTTTACCAGACTTATCGGTATGAGTGCGAACATTACCAAGCGCATCATGTTTGAATGTTTCTTCATGTTTTAAAGGATCAACCATCTTTTCAATTCGACCCGCATGATCATACTTAACCGATGTAATTGAATCATTAGCTGGATCAGGCTTAAGTTCTTGAAGTAACTTGACCAAATCCTCATATGATTTATTTATATCAATTCGTTCTTTAAACCGGCATACACTAGTGCGTCTATCATTTTTATCGTAATCATATTTTTTGACGGCACCATTGGGCGAGAATTTGAATATTTTACGTCCCAGTTTATCGTAAACGTAATTCGTAATACGATCTTCGGTAGAATTTATTGAAGGTGCGGCAGAAATTTCAGCCAAAGTAGTGCTATCATGCAATAACTTTGCATCTACCGTTTTTTGAATGACCTGGATTTTTTTGCCGCTCTTGTCATAACGTGTCTCAGTAAGACGACCTGACTGTTCCATCACAAATCTTTCTTGCGAGACCTGATTATACCATCGACGCATAACTCGATTTTTTACATTGCTACGCAAGGTACCAAGTTGGCCATCTAATTGTTCTTTAACTGACTTATCGCCACTTAAATCGATTGGCGTGGCAAATCGTATGCGTTTAATTTCTCGCTCAGCACTATCATAAGCAAACTCTTCTACTAGTCCCCGAACAGGCTTGCCTGATTCATTTAGAAGACGGATTTTATAGCGAGGCTGATTGTTAACATCATAGACATAATGAATTACCCTATCTTGCACAGTGCTTAACTCAGCAGCTTTCTGTTCCAAATCTTTCAGCTTATATTTAGCAAAATCGCCATCCTTAAATGGTTTTGCATAATTTCTTTCCATCACACAGCGCCCAAGTACGTCGTATTGCTTTTCAGTCACCTCACCTTCTGGTGAAACATGAAAACGCTCGCGAGATAAGGCATCATAATACAACCAACCTACTCGGCCATTCGCGTCTATTATGGAAGTAACATTCCCTATCGCATCAAACGTATTTGAGGTTTTAATGTCTAAACCGTTGGGATCGACACATTCAGACAAACATCTGCCGAGGCTATCTACATCAAAGCTCTGATGGTACTGATCAGCAACATCTTTATCGCCCTGAGTAACACCTCGCAACTTTCCTAAACCATCATATTTTTTAGTTGTTATTAGATGCAAGCCATCTGCATCTGGATCGATAATAGTCTCAATTTCTTCACTACGTTTATTGTATCCACGCTTGGTCAAGACATTTTCACCGTCATATTCATCCACAACTCGACCCTGACTATCTCGTAGGTATCTAACCTCCCTCTTCAACCCAGCAATATCTTCAACTTTTTTTAGCACACGTCCCATTTCGTCACGGTAATATTGCGTCGTAGAACCATTCGGTAGATCCTCAAATTCCAGAAAGCCTCGTGCGTCATATCTAAAGGTGGTCTTTTCCCCATTAGCATCTGTTAAAGTCTTTACCCGGCCATGATCATCGTATTCTTTAATAATCTTGATTGGCGCATCTCCAACTAAACGCGACTTTAGCGTTACGTTACCAAACGCATCACTTTCAACCTCAGATGTACCTGCTGGTTCCTTTTTTGTTACCTTTCGCCCATCAGCGCTCCAGTCATAGCTGGTGCGTTCTTTAAGTTTATTTGTTTCAGCTTTGACACGTGACAAAGCATCCCATTCGGTTGAACTCTCAACGCCATGGGCATCAACTGATTGTACCAATCTATGCAGTCGATCAAAATAATGCTTTTCTTTATTGCCATTACCGTCGGTATGAATTTCTTCGCCAAGCGCATCGGTGTAACCAATCGACTCAGTAACAGCTAATCCATCAGCATCTCGGATAACCTGAACCAAACGTCCCGCCTTGTCATGTTCAAACGTATCTGTCGTCGTGACATGCTTTTCTTTATCAATTTCCTTGGTATGATTTTCTAATTCACCGAAGGCGTTATATGAACTTTCCTCAACAAAGCCTTCTCCATCAGTTGTCTTTTTCACTAACTGACGCTTGTCGCACTCTGCTTTGGTAACAATATCTTTATCGTCATTCTTCATTGAGTCAAACAGAGCAAGAAGCACCGGGGTTATTTTCCCGCCGGTTAAAGCTGCCTTATCTCCATATGACATAAGCTTTTCATAATAACGTACTTCTTCAACATGATCAGAGTAAGCATCATATTTTTTAGCTATTAGTGAACGATCTTTATTTACAATGTAAATCGGCCGTCTTAGCGAATCATAAAAATAATGTGTCGTGTAACCTTCAATATCTCGTGTTGCTATCAGCAACCCATCTGAGGAATAAATATTTTCTTCATCAACTTTAATAGCCGCTTTTTTCTCATCTCGAGCCAGAGGTTTTAATGTTTTAACTGTTTTTTCATAAAAATCTGTCGTTGTATCATGACGCCAGAAACTCTTACTACCAAGACTATTTTCTAATATCCCTTTAACATCCGACAGTATAGCTTTTACTCTTCGCAACTCACCAAGGTCTTTATTTGTGGGAATAGCTGAAATGGAACTTAAAATCTCTTTAACTTTATATAAGCTGTGTGGAATGGTGTTAAAATCAGGGATAATACTTGTCTTATCTGTCTCTAAATGCCATTTTCCGCCAAAGAAATATGTGCGCCAAGAGCCTTTCAGGATAATGACTTTTAATGCGGCACTGTATAAATACGCAAATCGAACAAGTTCAGCAATATCTTCATGCTTTTCCGCATCAGCACTAAAGTAATATGACTGACGCTCCATTTCATCCAGTATGGTTGCCGCATTATCTTTATTAAGATATTTATCAGATATCAACTTGTAATATAATTCTTTCCACAGGGCCATACCTTGCAAACGATCTTTTTTATCCCCTAGCATTTTTTCAACTATATCACCGAAAGCTTGTCGTGAGCGCATATTGAGCTTTGGTTCTTTTTCCATGAGCATTGCGATTGAATCTTTATCCGTCACCGCTTTGGTTTGCTCATCAAATCCATTATATTGCAAGTAGAGTTCCTGGCTTTCAGCACTCGATAGACGATCAGTTTTCGCCTCATAATTAAGCTTTCCATTGGGATGATACTGACGCTCAATCTCTAATCCTGTAGAATGAGATTCAGATATAACGCGATCTAACTCATCATATTCCTTCTCAATTACAAGCGTGCCTTTCTTTGTAACCTTTAGTCTTCCACCTGCATCATATTCGCTGCGCGTCACTATCTTTTCAGCATCAGTGTGTTCTTTACATTGTCCTCGCGCATCAAGGACATAAACATCCTTCTCGTCATTATTTGACGAAATCAGCTTGTCTATATCTATCTCTCCTTGAATATCTTGCGGCGTTACAAATTTTTTCTTTTCTTGCAAACCACCATTCTTGTTTCTTTCATAAACGATGACCTGCCCAATTGGCGTCAATTCGGCTCGCTTACTACCATCTTTGTTATAAAAGTATCGATGGTGTCGATCTTTCTTCGATGGCGCTGCGGGTGGCCCGATGATTGCTTGCTCATAATCTATCTTATCGGTGAGATTACCCTGTTTGTCATAGCGATATTCGGTTACAAAGCCTTCACCATCCATGCTGTAACGCAGTCTACTTTCGGCATCGTAAAATTTACGCTCAACCAGGCTCTTACCTGCTATTTGTGGCTGCCACTTGCCCTGTTGTAATCCTGCCTCATCAACAGCTGGTATAGTCTGCGCATAGCGTTTGGTATCTGTAATATTATCATTAGTATCATAGCAAAACTCAGTAACGCGCTTTTCCGCGTCAATTTCAAATTTTTTCCTGTTTTGCTTGTCATAAACAAAATAGGTTTTACTATCGTCTGGATGATGCAAGGCATAGCATCGGCCACAACTATCTAATAATTTAACTGTCTCACGTATAACGCCATCTGCACGCTCAACTTGTTTTACTATACGACCTGATTTATCTTTGCGAAAAATCTCTTCATGCCCTGTCGCAAGTGAAGCGATCGAATGGCTTGCTCCTGAATAGGTATGTCTGGTAATTCTGCCTACCGGATCACAACTTTCTACAATACGAGATAACCCATCATAGTCTGATTTGGTAGTCGCATAACTTACTTCATCCAAGCGCTTAACAATTTTCAATGGATTGCCATGCGAGTCCCACTCATATGCCTCTACCGCTGCAAATTCATCTAAAAC
The DNA here is from genome assembly GCA_027459575.1 of Gammaproteobacteria bacterium. Lineage (GTDB taxonomy): Bacteria > Pseudomonadota > Gammaproteobacteria > DSM-16500 > DSM-16500 > Aquicella. Next base: position 10,894 of record DAIDIB010000049.1, read on the forward strand.
GCCCTTGCCATATTCATCAATCGTCGCATAACGAATTTCTTTAGCTACCAGTCCGTTTGAATGATATTGCCACTCAGTAAGTGCAACCTGTTTTTTGCCAGCAGATTTTACCCACGCGTCAAAATCTGTACCGAACTCAAAAGTATCTTTAAGGTAAACTTTCTTTGAAATTCGATTGCCTGCCTGATCATAGCGATATTCAATTACACCGCCCACTGGTGTGACTTCAAATCGCAATTGTCTTTTGGCATTATAGTAGTATGCGTTAATAGATGATTCTTTCTTTATGCCAATTAAAGCGCCTGTTTCTTTATCATGCTTGAATAGTGTCGCGTCGCCATTTCGATCTTCATGTTTTTTTATAAAGCTTAAGTCGTCATAATAAAACTTTTCATAGGTGCTATCTGCATACGTTGTTTTTTCGACTCGGCCTAACCCATCGTATTCAAAAGACTGGCCATGAACGCCATCACTCCATTTTTCTAATCTACCGGAACTGTCACTGTGATATGTTGTGCCATGATTTTGCGGATCAGTAATAGTTACTTTCTGTGGCTCGTAGCGAATACCATGAATTCTGCCTTCACCATCTTTAATCGAGCACAATTTTTTCTCAACCAGAGTATAATCAAACTCAATTTTCGTGTTATCCGATTGTGTTATGTGTTGTAGCAATCCTGTTTCTGATTCATGCTGATATACCGTTTCGTAGTTTTCTGTTTCAGATACGGGAATACAACTTTTGAATTGTTTCTTTTGTTCATCAAAAGCATACGTCACCCATAATTTGCGCTCACCATCCTGGTGGTGCCATAATTTAACATCAGCACCAACATATTCAATTTCAATATATTGACCAGAAGTGGTACGTACTGCAGTTAATTTTCCTTCTTCATCGCGGTGATATTCTATTGAAGCACCGTCATCATAAACTGACTTAGTTAGATTGAGAGATTCATCATAAGTATCACGCGCTCCAGTAGCGGGATTAAAACCTTGCCATTTTCTTTTTTCATTATCATATGTGAGTGTACGCGCGCCATTTGTCGCGCCTACTTCTACATAGCATTTGCGTGCTACATCGTAAGTAAATGTTGTTTTAGCGCCATCTTCTTCTGATAATGCAATTTTGCTGCCAACCATATTGACATCTTTAACATCTGTAATTTTTTTGCCGAGATTTAATCTCCAGGGTTGCGCGGATTGGCTGTTATATACCATACCTATTTCAAGTCGTATACCACGGTCGACGTAGGTGAACATGTGATCTTTAACGAAGAGATTACCATTTAATGCATTCGCACCGACTGATATTTCAGCTTGGCCAAGGGTAGTCGACGATTTGCTTAATACATCTGCTTTTTCGCCCAGATTTTTTACAGCAATAACATTAAAAGAACGCATGTATACCTCAAAAGTAAATTGTTGGTTATGACACTTCTAAACTTTGAGTGACAGCTCTTATTTGAGCAGAAGTTGGGCGATTGTATATTAATTATATAGAGCATGGCAACATAAATGACTGATCAATATATAATCGCAAAAATGAGAATGGAAATAAGCGGATTGGAAGTGCGGAATTGTTTTATAGCACGCAATGCCAGCCGAAATCTAGTACTAACAAGAGGTGGGCTAGCTAGAAGTTAGCGGTAATCAGGACGGAATCGTAGTAATTACCATTTTCAACCTGCTGGTTGGCGGGAATCTTTCCATAAACGTTGATTGAGGCAGGACTGGAATTGGAGGCCGTGTAATTGACGGTATTAGCGGTATTCCATACCGCATTCGAGGTGGGATCGGTGTAGATATCATAGCTTAAATAACTGCTGCCATCCGCGCTAACCATGGCGCGAGTAGTTCCTACCGCGTGACCTGCATTGTTGCCAGAATTAAGCTGCAAGGTCGCTGACGTTTGTTTCAAGCATTGAACATCTAGTGTACCAACGCCTTGCAAAGGTTGTTCGCTGTTGGCGATGATCGGATCATAAACACCAAAATTAAGGCTGCCATTCTTTACAATGCAGCGTGACTGCACCATGGCGGTTACTTGCAAGCTAGCCGTAGTGGTGTCTGCAACAGTAGGATGATTAGGCACCAGAAAAAGTAAAACAAAAGACATAAGAGTGAGCGAAAGTCCGAAGGAGTGTTTTCTGGCCTGGGGGCTTGCTGAATCCGAGACATTATTGAACGAAAATGTATTCATTCAACCCACCTCTAGTGACTCAACAATGAATAAATAATGACGACAATTTCTCATGGTAGCAGGTGATCAAGGGAAATTCAAGTGAAGGTTGGGATTTTTGCTGTAAGCTGATGTTTGTTTGATGAAAATATATTTTTTTGAGTGGTTAAAAAGTGTACAAGTTATTGATTATGGGACCGTTTAATGTCTGTCATCCCCGCGCAGGCGGGGATGACACATAGCTTACTCCTCTAACAACTGCCGCCTGGCAGCTTTGAGATACATACACATTGACCAAATAGTTAACACCGCGGCGGCGTAAAGTAGCAGGTAACCAAGTATCACCACAAAGGCATTCGATGTGTTATCACAATAAAGCAGAATAAGAATAGCCAGCATTTGCAAAACAGTTTTGAACTTGCCAAGACTGCTGACTGCCACGCTTTTGCGCTTCCCTACTTCCGCCATCCATTCGCGTAAAGCAGAAACGATCAACTCGCGTGACACGATAATAGCCGCGGGAATGGAAATAACCCAGGATGGAATAGAAACGACCGTCGAGGAAGTGCTAACAAATTGAAAGGTTGGCTCAGCGACAATCAACACCAATGCAACAGATACCAGTACTTTATCCGCTACCGGGTCTAGAAATGCCCCCAGCTTGGTAGTTTGTTTTAAATAACGCGCCAGGTAACCATCCAGCCAGTCGGTAATGGAGGCTATCAGAAATATCAAAGTAGCGACGACATGCGCGCCGCTAAATGGAAGGTAAAAAATAACGACAAAAATTGGAATAACGGATATGCGCGCTATCGTCAGGATATTCGGCCAGTTAAAGATATGTTCAAAAGGTCGCGTCATGTAGTGCTGCAAATATTTTTTCTGCCAATTGTCGACTAATACTAGGTACTTTCTCCAATTCATCAAGACTAGCATGAGCTATCCCCTGAATACCACCAAAATAACGCAGCAATTCACGCCGGCGCTTGGCGCCGATTCCGGGTATAAACTCCAGGGTAGATTGCTTACGGGCTTTGTCGCGGCGTTGACGGTGGCCAGTGATGGCAAAGCGATGCGCCTCATCGCGTATTTGCTGGATGAAATGCAAGGCTACGGAATCGGCAGCGAGATGCATGGGGGCTTCGTTGTTGCGATGCAAGGTTTCAAACCCGGCTTTGCGGTCGGGGCCTTTTGATACCCCTACCAGTAACACACTTTCAATTCCTAGCTCTGCCATGACTTCAGTGGCGGCGCCGAGTTGCGTCTTGCCACCGTCAATTAAAATCAAGTCTGGCAAAACCGCCTCTTCCTGCTTTCTTTTCTTAAATCGCCGCGACAACACTTGCCGCATAGCTGCCACATCATCACCTGGCGTAATGTCGGTAATATTGTAACGGCGATAATCCGCCTTAACCGGCCCTTCACGGTTAAACACCACACATGAAGCAACCGTCGCCTCGCCCATGCTGTGACTAATGTCAAAGCACTCAATACGCGACGGCATTTTTTTCATATGTAAAACTTGCTGCAAAGCAATCACCCGCTCTTGCATGTTAATTTTACTCATTAACTGCGCGGCCAGTGATTGCTTGGCGGATGTAGTCGCCATCGCCAACCATTTTTTTCTCTCGCCACGCACGGGTATCTGCAGTTTTACCTGTCGTTTGGCAATCTGCGACAGCGCGCTCTCAAGCAATTCAGCGTCAGGCAATTTTGCATCGACAATAATATGGCGTGGGATACTTTCAATATGCGTTGCGTCATGCAAATAATGCTGCACAATAAAAGAAGATACAATTTCCGCTTTTTCCGTGTGCTCTGGCACAACCGGAAAATACGCGCGACTTCCCAGCACTTGTCCACCGCGAATCGTTAATAATTGCAGACAATACACGCCCGCCTGCGCGGCAAAACCGATAATATCCGCCTCACCATCATTCACGTTAACGTATTGCGGATTTTGTATTTGTCTCAGCCTGTTAATCTGATCTCGAAAATGCGCGGCTAATTCAAAATGCTGCTCAGCAGATGCTTTTTCCATGCGTTCTTGCATCAACTCCACAATTTTATTGCTCTTGCCTTCCAGAAACATCACCGCCAGCTGAATATTTCGTGCATATTCTTCCCGTGGTATCAAACCAACACACGGCCCCGAACAGCGACCAATTTGATACAACAAACAAGGTCGCGAGCGCGTTTCGTAAAATGAATCCGTACATGTGCGCAAATGAAATAATTTCTGCAGCAGGGAAATCGTTTCCCGCACCGCCAGCGAACTGGGATAAGGCCCAAAATAGCGGCCATTTTTTTTGCGCGCGCCACGGTACAAATCAATGCGCGGGTAATCATGACTGGAAATAAAAA
>DAIDIB010000050.1 GCA_027459575.1 Gammaproteobacteria bacterium
GCGTATGAATCAGGCGCTGGACAATAACAACGCTGGTCAACCCGCTTACTGGCGCAACGCCAACACTGGCGCACGCTACAAAGTAACGCCGGTTAAAAACGTGACGGTTAATGGTAATAAGTATTGCCGCGAATACCAGACCACGGCGACGATCAATGGCCAACAACAGAAGATGTACGGTACTGCTTGCCGTCAACCGGATGGTTCTTGGAAGGCTGTTAGTTAGTAATGGTCATCCCCGCGCAAGCGGGGATCTCCCTCTATTAAATCCTCGCTTGATGCGGGGATTTTTTTTGCCTGAACGTACCCAATATGGGTATCATCGTACCCATATTGGGTACTTTAATGGACGACCTCACATGGCCAAACCTAAATTAACTTTCTGCTGTCAAACCTGCGGTACGCTCTATCCGAAATGGACGGGACAATGCACGGGCTGCAATGAATGGAACACCATTCTGGAAGAAATTCGCACCAAGCCGGAAAATTCACGCTATCAAGGTTTTGCGGGCGCGGAATCAACAATGACGCGCATGTCGGAAGTGACGCTGCATGATGATATTCGCTTGTCGTCTGGCTCGCAGGAATTGGATCGCGTGTTAGGGGGCGGCATTATCATGGGTTCTGCGATTTTGATTGGCGGGGATCCGGGTATTGGCAAGTCGACTATTTTATTGCAGACAGTTGCGCATTTAAGTCAGGAATTAAAAACACTGTATGTGACGGGTGAAGAATCGCCGCAGCAGATTACTTTGCGAGCGCGACGTTTGGGTTTGCCGGAAAATCATTTGTGGTTGTTGGCGGAAACGCATGTGGAAAATATTTTGAATCACGTGCAGAAAGAAAAGCCGCGGGTGTTGGTGATCGACTCGATTCAAACGATGCACACTTCTTTGTTATCTTCCGCGCCTGGTTCGGTAGGGCAAGTGCGCGAGAGCGCGATGCAGCTGGTGAGCTATGCCAAACAAAATGGCACGGCGCTGTTTATTGTTGGTCATGTGACTAAAGAGGGTCATTTGGCGGGACCGCGCGTGTTAGAGCACATGGTGGATGCGGTGTTGTATTTTGAAGGCGAACAGGATAATCGCTATCGTATGATTCGCGCAGTGAAGAATAGATTCGGCGCGGTGAATGAGTTGGGCATTTTTGCCATGACGGATAAAGGACTGAAAGAAGTCAGCCATCCTTCTGCGATTTTTCTGTCACGTTACTCGCAGCCTGTGTCGGGCAGTATTGTGACGGCGACTAAAGAAGGCTCGCGGCCTTTACTGGTGGAAGTGCAAGCACTGGTTGATCAATCCAATACAGGAAATCCACGGCGTTTGGCGGTTGGACTGGAAACACAACGCTTGTCGATGTTGTTGGCGATTTTGCATCGTCATAGTGGCGTGATGACACATGGGATGGATGTGTTTTTAAATGTGGTGGGTGGGTTGCAGATTCTGGAACCTGCCGCGGATTTGCCGGTGCTGTTAGCGATTCTTTCGAGTTTACGTAATAAACCTTTGTCGCAGGATTTGCTGGTGTTTGGTGAGTTGGGGTTGGCGGGGGAAATTCGACCGGTGCCGGGCGGTCAGGAGCGGTTGAAAGAAGCGGCGAAGCATGGGTTTAAAACGGCGGTGGTGCCGCATGGGAATATGGTGAAGAAAACTATTGATGGTATGCAGGTGTATGCGGTGCAGTCGCTGAGGGATGCGATTGAGTGGTTTGAGGGGATGTAACAACTTCAGTCTAGAGTAGCCCGGATGAGTGCTTTTCTCATCCGGGGAACAGTATTTAACGAAGCATCGCACCCCGGATGAGAAAAGCACTCATCCGGGCCACACCTAGCAATGTGTAAATTCTAATCCCTTCGGCGCAGTCGCACGTTCATATGCCTGCTTCAAAGCAGGCACATTATCCAGATATAACTTGCCATCTTGATCCAGCCAGCCAAGCTTTTTCAACACTTTCATAGTTCGATTGCCACCGTTATTGATAGCGTGATCAAAAATATCGATCAACCTTAAATAAGGCGAATCAATATTAATTCGTGAAGAACGAAACTCTCCAAAAAAGCCAAGCAAGTCTTTATTGAAAACGTGATTGTACTTATCTCTAAAAATATTAATTAAGCGTTCGTCATCCAATTTTAATTCTTTCTCTGGCTGTTTTTTATCATATTTAGTCGGATCAACCACGTTATAATGCTTATTAACATACTTATAGACTTTTCGAGACAGAAGATAATGTGCTTGCGCGGTTGGATGCACATCATCAAAAAACATATGTTTCAATGATGAAGTCAGCACAGCGCCATCTGTTGGCGCTTTAAAATCAGGATCTGATTTCAGAGGCACCGCTCTCTTGGTTGCGTCGAAACCAAATTTTTTAGGATTATCATAAATTGTTCGGACAAGCTATCGCCCAAGATGCCAAAGCTTGTAACATCACGTTTAACACCCCGGCTTTCGCCGGGGCGACGCGTTATCGGGCGAGGGACGATGCATTTTCGTGGAAATTAGCTTTTTTGCTTAACAGCAGCTTAAGAAAATAGCTGATTTAACATCTCAGCTAATCGATAACCCGCTATGGCAACTTGTTGTTCTGCTATCGCGCTGCCTTGTTTCACATACGCCGTGCTAAGTGGTTGATTTTCTGGGGTAGAATAGACATCGGCATCCGCAATTTTCAGGCCCTCTTTCAGCCACTGTTGCACTTCCTTTTGCTTTAAACGATCGGCGAAATAGCTGGGCGGGTAATGCGCGACAATCGCGATTGCCTGTGCACTGGTATCATCAATAGAAGTATTTGACTGTGCGAATGCGCCCACACCTTCATCCCATACTTTATGCAAGTTAGAGCTTTTATTTTTGTAGTTAACAATATAATCATTACCGCCACGATCACCTTTGGGATATTTAGCTGATACTAGCGCCACTGTGTGCAGTGGTTGATGAATATCACCGACGATATGAATCAACAGCGCCAAAAACCGCGCGCGCTCGAACGAATTTGCTTTTTCATTAGGAATAAAGGCGCGAATTTTTTCGATCGCCCACATGGCATTGTCAGTATCAATAATATTAATGTCTGGATTGCCGCCGTCTTTTATTAACGGCTGATCGATATAATGCCAGTGCGTGAAGACATCCAGTTTCTGCTGCCAGCGTATTTTATCCGCCCATACAGCTGCTTGCGGGAAAGTATTGATGTCTGCGTATTCCTGATGCAAATATCCAATTAAGCGATCTATTTTAACGCGTGTTGCGGGATTTAATTTGTCATACGCGATTTTTGCCACCAGCATATGGGCGGTTTCATTCCAGGCAAAAACGGGGGATAGAAAGAATGACAGTGTTACGAAGAATAAAGCAACGATAACTTTCCTTGAGAGTCTCATCAGATTTCCATTCGTGATAGATTATGTCTAATCTATAAAGAACTTAAGGAATTAGCAAGCGCTATTGTAACGAGGGAGTAGAACTTGGTGATTCGCTTTTTTCTCGTCAAGAATAGGCTGCACCGCCATATCTGACGCAGCCACAATATCCAAGAGAAGTCGACGCCTTTTCGGTGGCGGTGGCTGCATCAGCAAACCATCTACTATTTGTTGCCATGGCTGTGGTGATGGCAAGACTCTTTTGCAGTGATCACGCAAAAATGCGATGAATTCTTTATTATCTGTAGTGACTTGGCTCATCACTCCGGTATACCAAGCATGATAACTGCTAATCTCACTCTGCAGTTGTTGCTTCTCCGCTGAATCTGGCCTCAGCACTAGCATGTTTTCAATCACGCCAGACGACAGAAAGCAATGAATGGAAATTTGATAGGCAATCTTGAGCTTTGCTTCTTGCGCTTCGACAGATAATTTATATAACTCTTGCAGCGTGTTTAAATAACTGAGCGGCAATAATTCATGAGCGGATAGACCCAACGCGTGCCAGCTTAAAATAGCGTCATTGTATTTGTTCTTAGCCTCTTCCAGCAGAGCCTTCTTTGTTTGCAACTCTATTTCAGGAGTAGCCGCTTGAACAACACACAAATCAGCGATTGCTTCGTTTAATTTTGCAATTACATCCGTTACAACCTCATTTACTTTCAACTCCTGAATGCTAGACAACATTCTTTGAAATTTTTGCATGAAATTATTTACATCAATTTCCATGCAATGTGCATACTCAGAAAAAGCTTCTGTATGTATTTTATTATTTAACAACGTCGCGGCTGAGCAAATGTAGGCAATTCGACTGTCAGATGGTATAAAACTCGTAAGGATAGCTTGCAAATCAGCGCCACATGCTTTCAACCTCTTCTTATCAGCGCCTGGCCTGGTAACCGCGGCATCCAAGGCTTCTCTTAAAGCTATAATGTTGCTTTCCAGCACGGTCAGTGGCACCGCGGCTATTTTGAACTGACAAACCAACATCTGTGTCTTGCAATAAAGTATTGCTTCTTGTTCGGAAAATAAACGCGCCTGATGGTTGCTATAATCGTTTGCTGCCTGATACCCCTTGTACCAGTCGACTACAAACTCATAATAATCGTAGGCAACGTGAAACAATTCCAACTCATTTAATTGGTCTGCTGTTTTTATATTTTCTTCTTGATCCCAGTAATTATATTGTCGTCTTGGTCTCATAATAATCGCCTCGTTTTATTGTTAGGAACTACCTGAATACATTGTAGGAGGCTGCCCCTTGGGTTCGTCGTCGGAGTATGATCGCTCTACTGAAAAAATATCCGCGCCAAGACGACGTTTTTTAGGTGGTGGTGGCAGCATTATCAAACGATCTAGTGAAGCTTGCCAGTCCCGGTTTGAGGGGGGCAGTTTTTTTGCTCTTTCTCGTAGCAGTTTAATAAGGATAACGTCCTGATTACTCGCTTGACCAATAATTTCTTGAAACCAGGCTTGATATTCTTCTATGTCTTCGTGAAGCGCTTCTTCTGTCTCATCTCGTTTTTGCTTTGCCGCAAGTTTCACGATTGCCGTACAAGACAGCACGCTATGAAAAGCAACAAGCGACTGCGCTCGATCTGTTTCATTTTTTTCAACCAACGCCAATTCATAAAGCCTTTCCACGATATTTAAAAGCGTGTACTGCAACTCTGCCTCTTCCACCAGTGATAAGCCCTTCCAGTGAGAAAGTGCCTGTTCAACCTTTTCTTTGGCCAAGAGATAGTGATGTTTCTTCGCCTGAAGATCATCGTCGATCTCCCCCGCCCAATCTCGATAAGCCTCAGCGGCCTTTTCAGCCACTTCTCCAGCCAGCGCACCCTTTTTTCGACTGTTTGCTAATTCCTGGTAAAGTGCGCTCAATCGGGTTGCAACCTTGTCGTGTCCAAATGGAGCCATCTCCATGATGTTTTCATATTTGTATAGACTATCACTTTCAATTTTTTTGATTAACAACTTCGCTGATGAATAGATATAAGCTTTTTTCTTCTCTCTGGGAGCTAGCGACTCACGAAGAAGCTTCATGTCCTCAAGACATAACTCGAAAATATTTTTTTGAGTGGTTGCAACTGAAATGATGGCTGTTAATTCATCGATAAGTGAAGTTGATCTAATAATTACTTCACCCCAGCTAATACCCTTAATACTCCACTGACAAAGTAACATTTTTGCTCTGCAATACACACTTAATCCGGGATTTGCAGTGCGCACTAATATTTTTTTATAGCAATCGAAGGCGTGGCAAAAATCATTGGACAAAAATAACTTATCCGCCACTTCGGGAGTTACTGGCTTTCTTTCGCCATCGCGTTTTCTTGATTCCACTAGTCAGGCCTCGTTATTTTCCTGGCGCAGCTATTGCTACAGGTTCTACAAACGGCTTCACAATTTTAATGCCCTGTGGTGTTTTCTCGAGCGCGAGAAGTAAAATCCGTCTTGTTTCTTTATCTATTGTGTTATCTGATTTAATGATTGGATATTCATTGTCATCATCTGTGTCTCTGGCTCTAAATTGGGAAAAAACGCGGCTTTGCGCTGTTAACATCTTGTTATCCTGCCTTGAACAAGCATCAAATAGCAAACTTAAACGAGCTTTTGCTTCAGCGGTATCCATTTTATAATCCTGAAGTCGATTATATATCGCATCAGCTTGTTCTTTTAGCATTTCTGTACCATCTATCAAAAACACATTCCCTTCGCTGGGAAGCAATGGTTCAGCTGGAACACTTTGAGGTGAAAACTGACCCGCACTCGGTAACATTTTAGCGCTAATGCTAAACAATTCTTCTAAACTAACGGCTGACTTTGCAACTGGCGCATCCATGAGCACAACTTCTTCTTCGCCTTCTTTTTTAAGAACACTTGAAGATTCTTTTTCTTTGCCTTTTTCAATTCTGTCTTTCTTTTCATCTTCATCTTTTTTATCAATCTTAACTTCCGTCTGTTTAATCTCTGCGCGCTTTTCAACGCTCTTTTCTCTTTCTACTTTCTTATTCACTTCAGCGACAGCATTTACTGCTTCTTGCACGGCTTTTCTATCGTCATCATCTTCGGCTTGAGGTGCGCGTGTACAGTAGTCATACAACTTGAATGCGCCCATGACAAGCGCTGCCACCAGCAGACCCGCCACCAAGGCTGCGCATACGCCCAGAACTACCACCGCACCTGCTGAAAGAGTAATAGCCGAAGCAGCAATAACAAACGGGGTAGCTATGGCTACACCTAGCGCGAATAACACACCCATACCAAGAGACGCGGGAAAAGCCCAGTCTTTTGCGCTCGCTTCACTTACTTCCTCAATTTCGTCTTTATCAGCATTTTGCACCACAAAAACTTGTTTAAAATGATCTTCAGCACGAATTGCCGCGCCGACATCCAGTATCGCGACTGCAGCATCATCACCGATGGTGATATCTGCTCCGCTAGCAGCTTCAAAATTTTGTTTAATCGTTCTCTCTGCTTGCGCCAACATATCAATATCTAACTTCGCTGTATTGCCACCCAAAATTGAAGTATCTATAGTATCTGGTTTTGTAACTGAACTTGTTTTGGTATGTCCCAACGAAGATAACAAAGGCTCATACGCGCCATCGGTTAAAAATATTAATTTATCACTTGCATCAACTGGCTGATGAACAACTTCCAGATTGGCCAGTACACGTTCCATTGAAATTGCTTTTAAATTAGGCCGTGGGAGTGGCATAGGAGCGCTAGTTTCTACAACATTCTTTGCCGCAATAATAGTGTCATAGCGATCTTGATTTCTTAACACCACCATCGTATCACCAGTACCGAAGCCTATCGTCATCAACTGACCATCTGCGTTTCTATACATTGCGATGGCTGAAACAGATGCATCAGAAGCAAAACGATTTTGTAAACTTGCATCCAGTTTTTTATATTTATCTTTAACAAGCTGTTGTACCGCATCATCACTTACATTGCGACCATTCAGTTCATCAACCAAATCCGCTAATGTCTCAATGACAGAATTCGCAATAGCCTGGATATCACTATTCGACGCATGTCTGCTGCAACCATCCAGCATGGTTGCCATTGGCAAGCCATTACGATGCATTGCGGCGCGGAATACATCTGCTGTTTCTTCTTTTGATTTATATGCAGGATTTTTGGTACGCCAGGTATTACCCATTTTCACGCTGAAAATTTCATCGGCAGCACGCAGGCTTGGGTTCATATCCTTAAAACGAGGAAGATCATCTGCCAACACAACCGGTTCGCTCATTACGACATTCGGCAAATAACGCAACTCGCCTTTAGCCCAATTTTCCATATCGGCCGAGGTATATAAATAAGTTACTTTCTTTTCATCAACCACACCATTCTTGGTTTGCTGATCTGCTTTAAACTTAGCTTGCTGATTTTTATGTTTTTGGCAATCGTCCGCGTTATTAATTAATCCAAGTTCAATCAAGGTTTGATACATATCATAAACTTGCTGCATATCATCCGCATCTGTCACCGTCACCATAATGACGTGATCACGATATTTTGGGTCAGCGCATGAAACTTTAGCGGAAGTAATTTTTCCATCCAGCACGGCTTGCTTAACGACTTCCCACATCGCATCAACCTTATCGGCAGCGAATCGCACCATCCACTTACCAGCTGTATCGCGACCATCTTCATTTGGTCTATAGTCACCTTCAGCTAACAGCCAGGGGGTATCGCTTGTTTCCGAGGGTTTTTTATCACAATCTAATATGCGAGTCGCAACACCTTTTTTAAAAATAACTTTGAATTCATCGCGATTAAGTGGGTTTTTTATTCTTGGCAGCGCCATATTTGTATACCTCGGTAGTTAATACAGATTGGATTATTTTTGTAGCGTGCAGAATAGCATTTTTTGAGCAGAAAAGATTAAGACAGGCTTAAGAACACTGGATCCCGGCTTTCGCCGGGATGACGTCATGCGCGGTAGCGGCAGGTATTGAACGGCGGACCGGGAGGCTCTGTTTCCTTTTCGCAGCGCAGCGAGAAAAGAAACAGACCTACCGGGACGTGGTTACCGTATCACCGATGAAGTTGCCCAGAAAATCATGTATTTACAGACACTTTCGGCCTCGGCGTCATACGAGTAAGAATCTCATAAGCAGAAGTACCGCTATGACGAGCAACTAGCTCAACCGGCAATCCCTCACCCCACAGCATGACAGCATCCCCTACTTTAGCATCCCTCATAGCGTGCAAATCGACCGCCAGCATGTCCATCGACACCCTGCCAGCCAGATGGCATTCCACTCCTTCCACCAATATCGGCGTGCCATTTTGGGCAAATTGCGGGTAGCCATCGCCATAACCCACCCCCACAATGCCAACAAGCATATCTTCTGGTGCGGTCCAGGTGCCACCATATCCCACTTTCTCACCGCGCTTCACTTTATTAACCGCGATCAAGCGCGAGCTAAGCGTCATGACAGGCTTCAAACCATATTCCAAACCTGTTTTATCCGCAAAAGGCGACGCTCCGTAAAGCATCAAGCCCGGACGCACCCAATCCGCATGCGCGTCTGGCCACGCAAGAATGCCCGCGGAATTTGCGAGACTTCGTTCACCAGCTAAATTATTAGTGATTCCATGGAAGCGTTCCATTTGTTTAGATGTCGCGACACTTGTCAGTAAATCCGCTTCAGCAAAATGTGTCATCAAGCCAACAGGTTTTCTTACCGCGGCGGCATTATTCAAACGCGCATGTAACGTTGTGACTTGTTCGGGCGCCACACCCAAACGATTCATGCCAGTATTTATTTTCAACCACACCATAAATTGATGCGACGCAGGCGCCTTCTCTAACATCGTCACATGCGGTTCGTGATGCGCCACCAAGGTGAAATGATGTTTAGCCGCTTCCGATAATTCATCGGTGTGAAACAAACCTTCCATCAGCACGATTGGTTGAGTGATACCCGCGTTACGCAGCGTGACACCTTCTTCAATAGAAGCCACCCCCAACGCATCCGCCTCCCATAACGCCTGCGCCGCACGCAAAATGCCATGCCCATAAGCATTCGCCTTCACCATCGCAATAATCTTCGAATTTGGTGCGCACTCACGCACCCGCTGCAAGTTGTGCTTCAGCGCGTTTAAATCGATGGTGAGAAAAGTCGGGCGACTCATTTAATGTTAATACCCCGGCTGCCGAATAAAATTTTCAAAGCAAGTATATTGGCCCATGAATGTCAGACGCGTTTTACCAATCGGGCCATTACGCTGCTTGGCGATAATAATTTCAGCCGTGCCTTTATCTGCGGAATTTTCGTTATACACTTCATCGCGATAAATAAAGACAATTAAATCTGCGTCTTGTTCAATCGCACCTGAATTATGAGTCACAATTCCATCTGCGAGCCAATTCGCGAATTCAGGCACAGTTAGATCGTAAACATCTTGTTCGCTCAATGCTGTAATTTCCACAACGCGATCCCAAAATAATTCTTTATCACATTCCAATTCTAATTTTTTATCATTTAACAAATTCGCATAATTTCTTACAACTGCGCGTGATGGCGCAAATTTAAAATGAGCAGTACCACCATAAGACGTGCCGCGCATGGCTGTCATGGCTCGCTGCGATATACCTTGTTCATGCATCGCCATTTTAACATTCGCAAAAATTTCCACGGGTAGTGTGTCTGCGTTTGTATTCGCTTCGACTCCCTCCAATGCTCGACTAAGCTTTTCAGCTTGCGGCACACGTGGGCCAAAAGCGCCCACTTTATCTAGAAAGATTCGTTGTGCATCAGCGCCTGATATCCCCACATGATAACAAGGCAAATATTTACCTTGATTCACCTTTTGAATACGCGCAATGATACCCAAACGCAGTAATAAAGCTGCAACATCATCCGCCAACCCAACACTATTTGTTGCATACTGAATGATATGACCGCCTTTTGTCCCTGGTTTACGAGTAAAAATTGTGCCATCAGTCGCCCACAGATGTTGTAGTAGCAACGCAACCTGTCTGTTACTTAGCTGGAATGCTTCTTCAGGTATTCTTTTTTCATACGAACGCTGGTTATAAATTTTTAAATCACGCAGCCATTTATTTACACCCGCTGGATGCCAGCGATTACCATTTCCCCCGATAACAACTTGCTGCCAGTTATCTCTGGAATATAGCTTGATGGTTGAACCAAATTCTGTTTGCGCCGCATTGACAACCGCATCGATATTTTCTTGCGTTTGATTAGTGAAGCGTAGCGGTTGATGTTCTAGATAACTACCGTCACCAATTAACTGCCCCAATAAAATTACTCTTTCATCATTCCATATTACTGGTGACACAGGCTCTAAAATCTGACGTGCGATTGCTAACCGATCGCCTATTGCCAAATCACCTACTGTCACCCAGCCTTTTGCGCCATATAAACGATGCTCGCTAGTCGCTTTTATTGAGCGCCCACTTGCAAGATGCACTTGATAGACTGGTTTCTTGCCAACATGCCAAACAATTTCGCATTGTGCGGATGTTATTTTGCCTTCTTCCGTCATCGCTAACACTGTTGGTTGCTCGCCGACCAACGATTCGATTGGCACTCGTTTACCTGAAGCCAAGCACACCAAGGTGTCACCTGTTACACACTCACGCAAATCTGACATAACTGGTCGTTTATCAGCCCGTTGTTCCAAGCCACGATTAAGCTGTGAAAGCGCAATGACAGGCACTTTTAATTCTTTAGCCAAGCCTTTTAACGAACGTGAAATTTCTGAAATTTCCGCGGTTCGATTTTCGCTGTAGCCAGGCACTTGCATCAATTGCAAATAATCTACGACGATCAAACCAAGCTGGCCATGTTCCTTCGCGAGACGACGCGCGCGAGCACGCATTTCCGCGGGACTTAAGGCTGGCGAATCATCAATAAAAAGTGGCGCCTCCGACAACATACTCACTGTCGAACTAATGCGTGGCCAATCCTCATCTTCTAATTTGCCCGTACGAATACGCAACTGATCGATGCGACACAATGAAGAGAGTAAACGCATCACCAGCGCTTCGCCTGGCATTTCCATACTGAAGATCAGCACCGGTACCTTACTCTTCAGCATGACATGCTCAGCGATATTCATGGCGAAAGTCGTTTTACCCATCGATGGACGACCCGCGATGATAACCAGATCAGATTGCTGCAGACCGGAAGTCATGTTATCGAAATCGTGATAACCGGTTGGCACGCCGGTAATGGAATCACCCGAGTGGAACAGCGTGTCGATGCGGTCCATCGTCTTCGCGAGAAACTCTTTCACGTTTACCGGCCCCGCGCCGCGTGAGCCTGTTTCCGCGATGGAAAACACACTGCGTTCCGCAGCATCTAAAATTTCTGTGACATTGCGGCCTTGTGCGTTAAACGCGCTTTCTGCCATGTCACTGGCGGCGGTGATTAATCTTCTCAGCACTGAGCGTTCACGCACGATATCGGCGTAAGCCACCACATTCGCCGCGCTCGGTGTGTTGTTTGCCAGTTCAAACAAATATACTTCGCCGCCTGCCTGATCGAGCTCGTGCATTTCGCGTAAAGCTTCAGACACGGTCAATACGTCGATTGGTTTATTTTGTTCGGTCAACCGTCCCATGGCTTTAAAAATGAGACGGTTCTCATGACGGTAAAAATCTTCCTGACGTAGTTTGTCAACTACCTGATCCCAGGCGCGACCATCCAGCATCAAACCGCCGAGTACGGATTGTTCTGCTTCTGCGGAATGGGGTGGCACTTTAACCGCTAAGGGGTTTTTGGCAGCTTGTGGTCGTTTGGCGAGCGAAGTTTCCGTCATGGCATTTCCTAGTTTAAATAGAGCTTTACGGATTTTCGCATTATCTGGGGGGTTTGTGTAGCCCGGATTAGCGCGTTTTTTGCGCGTAATCCGGGAGGACTAAATTTAGAAGGAGAATATATTTCGGGTTCAGTAACTGTGGCTGAGCGTTCTGAAAAACGCTCAGTCCAGCAGCAGTTATTATTCAGCTTCTATTGTCTTAAACATTTGTGAACTTAATGGAGGAACGTGTTGTAACTGCTTCAAAACAGACTCGATGTCCATTTTTAACGCATCATAACCGATAGTGGTTGCCCATGTTTCAATATTGCCTTTCACTTGGGCAGGAATAGCCTTTCGGTCAATTCTTTCCACATAAGTCACCATATAAACAGTGCGGCTACCGTCTTTGTTCCTGACTTTATCAAGTGCGAAGTGAATTTGATAATTGCCGGTTTCGATTTCCTTCTTGAACTCTTCGAAAGCCTTAAATTGTGGGTGTTTGCTGTAGTTTGAGCTTAGTTTTTTGAGGGTGGTGTAGTCTTGAGGATGAGATAGTGATTCTTCAACGCCCAGTAAACAGTGATGCACTTTGAGTTTTAGCTCTTCACCTTTACCTTCTGAGCCAAGCCTTTCCCATTCCTTGGTGATATCTTTCTGCATCCCTTCAGCATTAAGCGGTGACATATCCTTGTCTCCAGTTAGTGTATGAATTAATTATACACCCGATATAGAGTGTGATCAAAAAATATTATAGGTGGAGGTAAGTTGATAATAATAATGCTGAATTTGAAATGTCATCCCCGGAAGGCGGGGATGACAGTCATTCGCAGAGTTCCGATAGAGCCTATGCTTCCGTCGGAGCAATAACCAGCTTCACAGTCGCAGTGATATCACCGCCAAGCTCAACCATGATCTCGTATTCACCCACCATACGCAGCGAACCTTCAGAGAGACGAATTTCTCGTTTCTCAACCTCTGCACCTGCTTTGGTGATCGCTTCTGCGATATCACGCGTACCAATAGAACCGAACAATTTGCCTTCATCGCCAGCTTTGGCTTGAATGGTAACAGTTTGCAATGCAGTAATAGCTTGCTGTCTTTCTAGCGCCTGCTTGTTCTTTTCTGCTTCGTGCTTTTCCAGTTCCGCACGACGTTTCTCGAACTTCTCAAGGTTTCCAGCAGTTGCATACACTGCTTTACCTTGTGGCACGAGATAGTTACGCGCAAAACCTGGCTTCACTTTCACTTTGTCGCCCAGCGCACCTAAATTACGCATTTTCTCAAGTAAGATAACTTCCACGGTTCACACCCTCTTAATTAAATCAGTGACGAATTCCAACCCTTTTTCTGATGTTCATCCAAACATCAACCAATCCCACAATTGCGACGATCCATAAACTTAGCGGCATCGCGAATAAAATAGATATATACAAAAATGTTAGCCAGAACCACACCATCGGTGAGCGCATCAGGCCAAACATATAATGAATGACACTCAATCCAGCCGAGGCAAACAGCAAATTAAGCACTGGTATGATATCTGAAATAACACTGTTGCCAAAATAGAACAACACTAAAGCCATCACAAACAAACCGCCAGCCAATTTGCTTAATCGTATGCCATGCAACTCGCGACGCAAGATGCCAGGATTAAATACGATCGCCTGCCACCAACGCGCGGCAATCAATTGCATCACGGCATTAAATAAAATAGCCGCGGTCATTAATCCTGTCGCATAGTGACGCGTAACCTGAATAGCTTCTTTCTGTGACTCGCCAAGCGTTGGCACTGTGACTGCTGTGCCTGCTGTCGCAGTCTTTAACTGTTTAGTAACAGCCTGTGCCTGCTCATAATAGGTTTGCAGTTGCACACCCCACCAACCCGCTACATCTGGATAGGCAAGATGAATAACGCTAATCGCTAACACACCCATCAGCGCCGCCACCTGAAACACGGTGCTCCAGCTGGCTTTACGATAGAGCATGGCAGCGAACACCCAGGTAAGTGTGTTGCTAAGCACTGCCACACCAACCGCCGCCCATGCCGCAAGCGGCAAGGCAACGTCGTGATTTCCCACCAAGAAAAAGCTGAGGACATAGGGCAGCGTGGCGACAAACATCAGCGTCGCGCCTTCACCAATCCCCTTTACCAGCGTAACAAGCGCCGCGGCTAGCGTTCCAATAATACCCAACACCGGAACGAATGAAGCAGCAAACACCAGCACTAATGTCTGCCAGCGGTTGCGCAACAAAAAAACGGTAAATTTTTCTAGCCGCGTTGGCATAAATTTAGTGCCTGTCGCAATACGGTAATAATGCAAGGAAACGTGCCAGCTTAATCGCATTTGTCAGCTTGCGCTGATAGCACGCTTTGGTGCCAGTGATGCGGCTTGGAACGATCTTACCGTTTTCCATAATAAATTTTTTCAGCATGTTAACGTCTTTGTAATCGACGTCAGTCATTTTATTTGCCGTAAAGTAACACATTTTTTTACGACGATAATATGTTGCAGCCATTTTCGTTCTCCAAATCAGTTAACTGTTATTTACCGCGCGCTTCTTCAAGCTCTTCGCGCTCTTCTTTGCGCTTATCACTGGAATGACTTTGCGCTTCTGTTCTGCCGCCACGCTCATCAGGCATCTGCATTTCAGTGGAACCACGACCATCTTTCTCTTTAGAAATTGGCGATGGATCACTGACTGCTTTTTCAGTCTTCAACACGAGATTACGGATAACCGCGTCGTTGTAGCGGAAGTTTTCAGCCAGTTCATCTACGGTGGCCTGTGAACATTCGATGTTCATCAGTACGTAATGGGCTTTCATAACCTTGTTGATTGGATAAGCTAATGGACGACGACCCCAGTCTTCAAGACGGTGGATTTTGCCCTTTTGCGTGGTGATTAAACTGCTGTAACGTTCGATCATGGCGGGCACTTGCTCGCTTTGATCTGGGTGAACTAAAAACACGACTTCATAATGCCGCGCGTTTTCGCTGCTGCGATTTTTCATAACTGCTCCTCTCGGTTTAGTCAGCTAGCCCCGACATGGGGTAGCAAGGAGTTAACCAAATTGTAAGGGTGCTTATTTTATAGGGTTTTGGTGGTTTGTCAACGGGTTGTGCTTGCC
>DAIDIB010000051.1 GCA_027459575.1 Gammaproteobacteria bacterium
TGACCGCTCAAATTTTTAAAAGCTTATCTCGATCAATCTGTTACGCCTGACGCTCGCGTTCAACTGCCGTTTCTAGGTTAAATCAGTAATGCTATCAATTGTGCGAACGTCTTTTTCCAGATAAGTTTGTAAATAATCGCTTAAATATTTTAAACGATAATTCTCGTCCGGTTCTAACAGCACTTCTGGCAAGCCGCCCCAAATTAAAAATAAGTTTAGCGAATCATCAAGAATTTTGTTAAATGGTCTTAGCTCATCGTGCAGCGCTTGTAAATCAGAAAAATGCAAAGAATTGAAAATAATATCAAAAGCTGTGTTAGCTGGAATTTTGACAGATGAATGATGTATTCTGACCATCTCATGTAAATTAAATTCGCGCAAATATAATAAGTCAACACGTCCCGCTAAACTTTCTGCAGTGAGCTGATGCAAATTAAGATGAGCTGAGCCAGTTAAAATAAACTTGATTTTATGTAACTGTTCAGCGTTAACCGCTAAACAGTTACAAATTATCGAACAATAGGCGAAATTTCGCGAATTTAAAAATTGGATTGGTGCGCTGGCATGTATAAGCCGCCGCGGCTGATCCGCTTTTTTATAGTTTTTGCCAAATAGCTGGATCTTCTGTTCCTAGATCAAATACAGAAATGCCGCGTAATTTGTATTTGCTAACTAATTTATTTTTAGCGGCGAAGGATTTGGCGTCTTCGAGAAAGATATATTCATTAAGCCAGTGTTTAGTAAAGATGACATAATAAATAGAAGCTTGTTTGTCCCAGATGAATTTAGCGTCGTTGCGGCTGGCAAGCGAAGTTGCTTCTTTATAATCAAGCGCGCGCATTTTAACGGCGATTTTTTCAACGTTATTGACGATGTTAGAGCCGGTATACCAGTGAGTTGAGTAATCAGCGATGCCTAAGGAAATTTTATTGGCGGGAATATATTGCAGGGCATATTTCACCGCTTCGTTGACCCACGGCAAGCTGGCGGTTGATCCGGGTGTGAGGCCGCCGCCATGCTGGTTATATGCCATGATACTGACAAAATCAGCGACTTCGCCTAGTTTTTTCAGATCGTAAGCACCTTCCCAGTTTTCATAGGATTTTTTAAGAAAAAGCGAGCTGGTGTGGTCAGTTATGACTGGCGCGACAGCAAAACTGATGGGTAAGTTATTTTTATGGAATTCATTGGCAGCGAGGGTGTAAAACGCTGTTAGCGCGTCGCGATCTGTAAGCTTTATCATTTCGAAATCGAATTGCACGCCGTAAAAATGGTTCTTTTTACAAATATCAATAAGCGTATTTATCGCCTTGTTTTGTGCATTTGCATCAGACAAAAATTTATGAGCGATATCACCGCTAAATTGTGTGTTAGTCACCAGTGGCATGATTTTCATATGATGTTGCGTGGCAAAATCATACTGCTCTGGTTCCATTTGCTTGTTAACCTCGCCAGCTTCGTTAATGACGTAGGCTTGTGGGATTAAAATATCAATTTTTTTGTAATTCTTTTTTAGGCTGTGCCGGGTATTTTCCGTGCTTGTCATTCGGTCTGCTGTGGAGTAGCGCAGCACATAAAAAATGTTTTCCGCTGCGAAACAGGAGGTGGTAAAAGTGACTAGTAAGAGAAACAGGAGGCAGAATAGCCTGTTCATGCAGTATTAATCCCTCTAATTGCTGGCGCGGCAGAGGCTTCATCCACAAATCCCCCCGTGAGCAAACGATTACGGAAGCATCTTTTTTGATGTTTTAAGCAGTCATCGAGTGGGGTATCAGAGGCAAGAATACCTTTGATTGCGGAATAGGGGATTAATACTGTTTGCGGGCCGCTAGCATACGGCGCAACCTGGTATTCATCAAAAGTAATCATTAAACCATAAGGTTTGATGTTCCAGTTTTTGAAGTTTTCCTCTTTGGGTTCGGTGCCTTCTTCCAGCATTTTTTTATCGGATAATCTGCGTGATAACACGTTGCGAGAATATTCCGACAATACTTCAAGATAATTTGATTTCGCTATAAATAAATCCGCCAATTCAATTTTCGCACCACCATCCAGATCATAATTCAACACTCTGTAAGTATGAAAAGGATGCGCGTTACCCGCAATGTAACCTTGAGCGCTGAAGCGCACACTGATAAGAGGCGCTTCGTTGGCATTAACAGTCGAACTATCAAAATCGATAGTCAGATTGTTATGCAGTTCTGCTTTTGACATGCCTTCTTGTAAATCTTTCAGTTCGGCAACCTGTTTCTTATAATCGTCAGCGAGTCCATCTGTTAGCTCGGTAACCGCATCGTTAAAGTCATCGATATGCTTATCCTGGGTAACGCTTTCAATTTTTGGATAAACAATTCTGGTGACGATGCGAGGTTTGTCATAGAGAATGCGTGTGGTCGGTAATAAGTTTACATCGCCATAGATATGAAAGACCTGCTGTAACTTTTTGGCGTGTCCATTGTCATCAATGATAAGGTCCTCGGCCAAGGCCGAGGAGCTTATCAAGAGAGCCATTATCAGCAGGGCAAGAATATTAGGCACAATGACCTCACTTAAGAGTTATTGGACATGCTTCTGGCAAAATTTTGATCACGCCAGCAGCGCTTACCTTCGTATTGGCTATGGACAATAATTTGCTGTTTATTGATCTCAAACATCGCGGTGCAATCTGCCGAGCCAGAACCGTTGTCTGGACGATAACCATATGATTTATATATATAAAGAGTATTGCCACCCTTGAGTGCCATCATTTTATCTGGATTGCCCCATTTGCTGACTAATTTTTGAGCGCTTGCGCCGCGCCAGCTTTTTACGGTTTCGGAGTAATGGTTGGTCATCATGCCTGAGCAACTTGTGAGTAACATAATGAGCACTAAACTGATAAAATGACGCATGGTAAGTCCTTAATAATAGATTTATTAGATGTTTGTATTATGAAACTAGCTTTCTGCCTTTTCAAATATTTTCCATTCGGTGGCATGCAGCGCGATTTTTTGCGTATTGCGCGTGAATGTCGTGACCGTGGACATAGCATACATGTCTACACCATGAATTGGGAAGGTGAGTCTGAGCCGGGCTTTCAAGTGCATGTTATCAAATCGGATAGCGTACAGAATCACACACGCATGGTGTCGTTCGTTCGACAGTTACAATCTATTCTCAAGCAAGAACAATATGATCGCGTCATTGGTTTTAACAAAATGCCGGGTCTGGATTTTTACTATGCCGCGGATGTTTGTTATCAGAAGCGCGCGCAAGAAAAACATGGGATGTTATATCGACTTCTGCCACGCTATAAACAACTTGTCCAATTTGAGCGGCAAGTGTTTGCGCGTGGTGCGTCAACACAGATTTTGGCGATATCGCCATTTGCGCAACATGAATTTAATACTTATTATCAGACCGAACCAGAACGTTTTCACTTGCTGCCTCCCGGCATTGCGCCAGACCGACTTGCTCCACCAAATGCGGACGAGATACGCTTGCGTGTGCGAGAGCAGCACAAGGTTGCCAGCGATGATTTGTTAATACTGATGGTGGGTTCGGGATTCAAGACTAAAGGTGTGGATCGGGCGATTCATGCTTTGGCAGCTCTGCCAAATGATTTGCTCACGCATTGTCAATTATTTGTGATTGGACAAGATAACGCGGAGTCATTCAAAAAGCAGGCGGAAAATTCAGGCGTAACGCAACAAGTGAAATTTTTAGGCGGGCGCGCGGATGTCGCGGATTTTTATTTGGCGGCGGATGTGCTGGTGCATCCCGCTTATCATGAAAATACTGGCACGGTATTGCTTGAGGCGCTGGCGGCAGGTTTGCCTGTAATTACCACGGATGTGTGTGGTTACGCGCATTATGTTAAGTCAGCCGATGCGGGTGTGGTGCTAGCTTCGCCATTTAATCAAAACGAATTTAACAAGACCGTTGAAGGGGTGTTGTTAAGTGATCGTGAGCGATGGCGAGAGAATGGTTTAAGTTTTGCTAGCAATACTGATATTTACAGTATGCCGGTGAAAGCCGCTGATCATATCGAACAAGCTGCGCCGCGTGTCGTTCCGGCGCAATCACGCGTCGTCCCGGCGGAAGCCGGGATCCATCTCTCCTTCGAGAGCATGATGCGATTAACCGGCGAAAATTTTCGCGATCAACCCGGCAGACAAACACTACGTGTAAAACTAGGCGACAATAACTATTTTATCAAAAAACATACCGGTGTTGGCTGGCGCGAAATTTTTAAAAATTTGCTGCAGCTTAAAAAACCAGTATTAGGTGCGCGTAATGAACGTCTTGCCATCGAGAAGCTGGATAAGATTGGCATCGCGGTGCCAAAAGTAATAGCGTATGGCGAGCAGGGTAGTAATCCCGCGCGACGACGCTCGTTTGTCTTGCTGCAAGAACTCGCGCCGGTTATCAGTCTGGAACAGCTAGCTGAAAGATGGCGCGCTACACCACCTTCACCTGTTTTTAAACGCCAGTTAATTAAAGAAGTAGCGCGTATCGCGCGTCTTATGCACGAAAACGGCGTGAATCACCGTGATTTTTATATTTGCCATTTTTTACTGGATATTTCCGCCGCTAATGAAAAGCAACCAACATTATATTTGATTGACTTGCATCGAGCGGAAATAAGGCAACATTTACCCGAACGCTGGATAATCAAAGACTTGGCGGGGCTTTATTTTTCCAGTATAAATTCAGGGTTGACGCGACGTGATTATTTGCGTTTCATACAGCAATATCGCAACATGTCGCTACGAGAGATAACCGCTAGAGAAAATAATCGGTGGAGAAAAGTCAAGCTGCGCGGGGAGCGACTGTATCGTGAACATAATTAAAGAAGGAAATGAAATACGAACGATTGGCTTTGACTATACGCGGCCATTTTTGCTTATGTTTCAAAATAACGACAAATTTGAAGTCGACGCGATTATGCGCATTATCCCAGGTCGCAGAATGGTCGTGGTGGGAACATGGCAGAATAAACGCGTGGTCGCCAAATTATTCTATGACAAGCGGCACGCCGCGCGTCACGCGGCTGCTGAGGTGGCTGGTATTAAACTGTTGCATCATCGTAACATTCCTTCTCCCGCGCTTATTGGCCAGACAAAAAGTCAGGATGGACATATTGCCGCGGTACTCTTTGATTATCTTCATGCTGATATTGATTTAACCAACGCCTGGCGACAGCATAATATTCGTGATGAGCTGTTTCCACTGCTTAAAATGCTGATAGTGGAGATCGCCACGCAACATGTTTTCGGTTTGACACAGCGCGATTTGCATTTAAATAATTTTATTATTGCTAACAATACTGTCTATACGCTGGATGGCGCGCAAATTGAATCACATGGAGACATTCTTCCCAAAAAGCAAAGCATGCAAAATCTGGCGCTGTTGCTCTCGCAATTAGGTGTGGATGCTGATCAATATAAGGAGGCGCTATTCAGACAGTACGTCAACGCGCGTGGCTGGGTGTGGAAAGAGGACGATTTGAAAGAATTGTTTTTTATGATTGATATGTGGAGCAGGGAAAGATGGAGTAAATTTTCCAAAAAAATACTCCGCGAAGGCACGCATTTTCATCGTATTGACAACTGGCGTAGTGAAGCTGTTTGCGAGCGTAGCCACTGTCAGCTTGAGATGATGGATTTTATGCGTCAACCTGAAGCTATTTTTAAGCGCAGTGACGCGATTATGCTAAAGAACGGCCGATCTTCCACTGTGATACGCGTTAACATGGATGGCCGTGACCTGGTTATCAAGCGTTACAATATGAAAAGCGTTTTTCACTGGTTGCGTCGCTGTTTTAGAGTATCGCGCGCAAAAAAATGCTGGCGTATCGCGCATAAATTAAAATTATTTGGCATTAATACCGCGCCACCTGTGGCGTATATTGAAACCCATTTTCTGGGTTTTCGTGGTAAATCGTATTTTGTCACAGAATGTGTTGCTGGCGACAATATCAAAGATTACTTATATCACTGTCAGAATGATAGCGCGAAGCAAAACAGCATAATAAAACAAGTCTGTTCATTGCTTGCCAGTTTAAAAAAAACCGCCATCACGCATGGTGATTTAAAAGCGACTAATTTACTGGTCAATAACAACGATGAGCCTGTGTTAATTGATTTAGACGGGGCTCGCGAGCATAGTTCACTTGCTACGTTGCAGCGTACTTCACATTATGAATGGTTGCGTTTTTTGCAAAACTTCAATGGAGATCCTGGGCTTAAGGAGAAGTTTGTCTATGGAACAGATACAGAATAAATCATTATTACGTCAGCAATGTTATATCAATGGCAAGTGGCAAGATGCCGGCAACGGCAAAACATTTGACGTGACTAATCCCGCTAATAATAAGGCGATTGGGCATGTTCCTTTTTGTGGCCAGCAAGAAGCGCACCAGGCAATTAAAGCGGCGCATGATGCGTTGCCCGCGTGGCGTGCATTCTCCGCCAAAGAACGTTCTGACTTGTTATGGAAATGGGCACGACTAATAGACGACAATAAGGACGATTTGGCACGCTTGATGACGCTTGAGCAAGGCAAACCTTTGGCGGAGTCGTTAGGTGAAATGGATTATGCCAATTCCTTTATAAAGTGGTTTGCTGAAGAATGCCGACGCGTCTATGGCGACATTATCCCTTCAAACAAACGGAATCAGCATTTACTGGTAATCAAGCAGCCTATTGGAGTGGTCGCGGCCATCACGCCTTGGAATTTTCCCTCCGCCATGATCACGCGTAAAATCGCGCCCGCGATCGCGGTGGGTTGTACTGTTGTTGTGAAGCCCGCGGAAGATACGCCGCTTAGCGCGTTGGCGCTGGCTGTACTCGCTGAACAAGCTGGCATACCTGCTGGCGTGTTCAATGTCATTACGGGCGATGCGGAAAAAATCGGCGTGGAATTTACTAACAATCCATTGGTGCGAAAATTATCTTTCACAGGTTCAACCGCTGTTGGCAAATTACTGATGTCTCAATCCGCGAGTACCTTAAAAAAGCTTTCGCTAGAATTGGGCGGCAACGCGCCATTTATCGTATTTGATGACGCGGATATAGACGCTGCTGTAGAGGGCGCCATACAATCGAAATTCCGCAACACAGGCCAAACCTGTGTTTGTGCTAATCGCATTTATGTGCAAGATAAAATTTATGATGAGTTCAGTGAAAAATTAATTGTAGCGGTGAAAAAATTAAAAGTAGGCGATGGTTTTGAGCAGGATGTACAACAAGGCCCGCTAATTAATAGCGATGCATTAAAAAAAGTGGAGCGACACATCGAAGATGCTGTCAGCAAAGGCGCAAAAATTCAGTGTGGCGGCAAGCACCTTAAGGGATTATTTTTTGAGCCGACTGTGCTGACTGATGTAAAAGCTGGTATGCAAATGTTGTCTGAAGAAACATTTGGGCCTGTCGCACCGTTGATACGATTTCAAACCGAAGACGAAGTCATTTATGCCGCCAATAACACGCCTTTTGGCCTCGCGTCGTATTTTTACAGCAGTAATCTGGGTCGTGTCTGGCGCGTTGCGGAAGCGCTGGAATATGGCATGGTGGGAATTAACGCTGGTATTGTTTCCACCGAAGTCGCGCCATTTGGTGGTGTGAAGGAATCTGGCATGGGGCGTGAAGGATCTAAATACGGCATTGATGATTATCTGGAAATAAAGTACCTGTGTATGAATGCCTAGGCTATATTTTATGATTAATTGCTAATTCCTGTATTTTTTTTGCGTGAGCAGTGCAGGTTTTTATAAAGTCATCTTCTAATGGTTCGTTTGTATAACTTGTGCCGAAGAAGGTGTAGGTGTAATCATAAATTCGCATTTTGAATGTTTCTACATAGTCTTCAAAGCTGGCGGCAAACGCGAGTAATCTTTCATCATAGGGAGCGTCTTTAACTATACGCAGAGAGTCGCCATCTGGATACTTAATGGTTCCCTTGAGTATATGAATAAGATCATCCATCAAGGCGAATTTTTTGAATAGGAGATGAATGAGTGGGCTGGGTTGTACCATTGGCGCATCCCAACGAATTGCTTGAATCTCGCTTTTGATTAAAGAGGGGATATGAATTTTTTTGCCACCCATCGAGTAATATAGAAGACATAGCTTGTCATTTTTAACATAGAGCTCAACATTTGCGATAATGCTATTGATATACTCTATACAGAACAATCGTAACTCCTTAAGTAGCATTCCTTTGTAAATATTTTCCAATACAGCCTGGAATTGTTCTTGTCCCATGGAGCAGTGTCTGGGCGAGGTGGGTTCATTGATGTGTTGACGAATTTTATAGGTGACAGCATGAAGCAAATGTCTTAGCAAGTCATTTGTTTCAGTGTGTTGCAAACTGATGCGAGATAGCCATTCAATTTTTTGCACCGCCATTTGTAGAAAAGCAACATCGTCTGGCAGTAATGCAGTCATAATGAGTAATCGATCGTCATTTGTCGCTTGTGTGTCTATATAGGAATTAAGTTCTCTTAAATCCTCAATAATGGCGAAGCCGTGTCGCATAAATTCAGCAATATGGCCGCTTGTGGCGCGATGTTTTAAAAATTCGTTTTCAAAGGCGGAGAAGTTTTTGTTTTCTAATTTGCTATAAATTTCTGCTATCAAGATCCACTCATTTTTTTCCAGGTGTGGATCTTTTAGTGCTTTTATAATCTTGAATAATAGCTGCATTTTTATATGTCAAATTTAATCCCTTGCGCCAAGGTAAGACTGCTGCCCCAGTTGATAGTATTGGTTTGCCTGCGCATGTAAGCTTTCCAGGAATCGGAACCCGCTTCGCGGCCGCCGCCTGTATCTTTTTCGCCACCAAACGCGCCGCCAATTTCCGCGCCTGACGTGCCGATGTTAATATTGGCGATGCCGCAATCGCTGCCGCGGACGGATAGAAAAGTTTCCGCGTGTTGCAGATTTTGTGTGAACAGGGAAGAAGACAAGCCGAAGCGTGAATGGTTTTGCATGGCGATAGCTTCTTCCAGCTTGCTATATTTCATCACATATAAAATGGGACCAAAAGTTTCGCGTTGCACGACGTCCCAGTCATTTTCGGCTTCGATAATAGTGGGTTCTACAAAAAATCCCGCACGTTTGATGGGATTGCCGCCGAATAAAATCTTGCCGCCTGCTTGCTTGGCATCCGTTATCGCCTTGACGTACATATCCACTGCATGCTGGTCGATGAGGGGGCCCATCAGGTTTGTTTGATCGAGTGGGTCGCCGATGGTGACTTTTTTGTAAGCGTTGACTAATACAGCCAGCATTTTATCGTAAATGGATTCATGAATAAAAAGTCGGCGCGTGGTAGTGCAGCGTTGACCGGCGGTGCCGACTGCGCCAAATACAATCGCTGGTGCGGCTTGTGACAAGTTGGCGTGTTCATCGACGATGATGGCATTGTTACCGCTTAATTCCAATAAAGCTCTACCAAGTCGTTTGGCCACGGTGCTATTAACTTCTTTGCCAACGGCGGTTGAGCCGGTGAATGAAACGAGAGGTATGCGTTCGTCAGAGGTCATTTGTTTGACGACGTCGTTATTGTCGGTGACGAGCAGTGAGAAAATACCGCGATGACCAAATTGATCGAGTACATTATTGCAAATGTGCTGAACTGCGACGGCACAGAGAGCTGTTTTTGGCGATGGTTTCCACACGGTTGTGTTGCCGCAGATTGCTGCGATAAATGCATTCCATGACCAGACTGCGACGGGGAAATTAAACGCGCTGATGACGCTGATGACGCCTAGTGGTTGCCATTGCTCGTACATGCGGTGTTGTGGTCGTTCGGAGTGCATGGTTTTACCGTAGAGCATGCGGGATTGGCCGACGGCGAAATCGGCCATGTCTATCATTTCTTGTACTTCACCGTCGCCTTCTTGCTTGGATTTGCCCATTTCGAGTGATACTAGACTGCCGAGCGCGTCTTTGTATTTTCTTAATTCTTCGCCGATGGCGCGGACGATCTCGCCACGTTTGGGTGCTGGCACTTCGCGCCAACGGAGGAATGCTTGTTGGGCTTCGGTGATGATGTGTTCGTAATCACTGTTGTTTGCACGATAAACGGCGCCGATGACTTCGCCGTTAGTTGGGTTGTAGGAAATAATTTCGCCGTCTTTTTGGTTGTTTGACCACCAGTGGGTGCCAGTACTCGCGCCTTTGTTGTGTGCGTCGAGGTGTAGTGATTGTAGTAGGTTCATTATTTTATCCTCTTGTTTCTTTGTTGCACGGGCGAGCTTCATCGGTGATACGGTAACCACGGACTGGTAGGTCTGTTTTTTTTCTCGCTGCGCTGCGAAAAAGAAACAGAAACCTCCCAGTCCGCCGTTCAATACCTGCCGCTATCGCGCGCGACGTTTAACGGTAATATTCGCCAAATCTGGACGCTGTTATATCATCCAACGAAAATTGTTCTTGCTTCACAAACCCTTTATATTTACCCGGATTCGATAATACCAGGTCAACTACGCTACAAATGCCACATGCTGTGGTTAATTGAATCGCCGACCAGCGATGACCATTCATAACTTTTGGGTAAAACTTCTTAACATAATTTTCTTCGATGTAATGATCATCCTGTGTCCCTGTCACCGAGACATACACCAGCACCACATCTTGATATGTTTTAGGAATCGCACGTTCAAAAATATGCTTTAACGTATCCCGATCATCATTCAATTTAAGATCATTCATTAAAAATTTAATTTTATCGCAGTGTCCTGGATAGCGTATCGTTTTATAACTCAAGTGTTTTACTTTGCCATAATAACTATGCGCCAGACTACCAATGCCGCCGGAGGTGTTGAATGCTTCATAGGTTAATCCATCGATTTTAATTTCTTCTAATCCTTCCAGAGGCTGTAATATAACTTCTTTGCCATTTTCTACCGCCTGACAAAGATTGCCATATTCATTAATCAAGCCATCGGTTGACCAGGTGAGTGAATATTGCAATGCGTTACTGATATTGGTTGGTAACGCCCCCACACGCATTTTGACAGTATCGAGCGTTGGAAAATTTTTCATTAGATGATTAGCGACGATGCTGATAAAGCCGGGCGCTAGTCCACATTGTGGTACAAACGCGGTGCGGGCGGTTTTGGAAATTTCGTGTACGGCTTCGGTGGTTTTGACGTCTTCGGTGAGGTCAAAATAATTGATCTGGCAAGCGGCGGCGATTTTGGCGATGGGTATGTTGCAGTAATAAGGTAATGAAGAAATAACGGCCTGTATTTTGGTTTGGTCAATAAATGCGGCGATAGCGTTCGCATCGTTGGCATCAAGTTTAACGTATTCTACATTACGTAAGGTGCCGAGGCGTTTTTCTTGTGGGTTGGTGTTGTGAATATCGGCGAGGTAAACAAAATAATCATTTGAGGTGGCCAGTATAAAAGTGATAAGTGAGCCAATTTTCCCCGCGCCAATGACCAGGACATTCTGCATATAAAACTTCCTTTTATTATGTCTGCTAGTGGGGGAGTATCATAATGGAGTTTTTGGCGGGTGTCACCTTGTGGTCGTCATCCCGGCGAAAGCCGGGATCCAGAGCGATGCACTTTAATGCTACGTTTTATCGACAGAGGTACGTGCCGGCACCCGTTGCGATTAGAGAATCGTCCTGATTGCGTAATTCCATGCGGGCGAAGGAGATATTGTGCCCGCTTTTAATGAGCCACGCTTTGGCAATGAATACTTCGCCTTTGCCGGGGGAGATGAAACTGGTTTGGATATCAATGGTGCTGCACTTGCCGATGATAGTGGCGAGATCCTCTATGGGGGCATCTTGATGTCGCGCTACTGCGGCTGCCATCACAACCATGCCACCCGCCATATCTAATACGGATGAGATAACTCCACCATGCAAGATGCCGTGCATAAAATTGCCGATCAGGTCTTCTTTCATGGCAAAATTCATGGTGACGTGTTCGGTGTCGAGATAATCTAGCTGTAACCCTAGCATCTTGTTGAAAGGAATGTTGGTGAAGGCTGCGGAGAGGTGCTGCAATAGTTTATCGGGTGGTTTTCTTTTACCGGCTTGTGTCATGTTTTAGGCTCTGGGTGTGTTATTTCATGCGCTTGTCTGATACTGAGCGGCGCTTCATTTAGCATATCTTTTGACACTTCAGTCATGGTTGTCGCGGCATCGATGATGCTGCCGCCAATACTGATATCGGCTGCTTTTAGTGTGGTTTCCAATCCAAGATCATCTGGCATGGCGGGATTGTACGTATTGCTTTGTACCATGAAAGCAACAGAGTTTTCATTAGGCGTGGTTTGATTGGTCATGTCGCTCAAGTTACCAAACACAGGCCCAAGAATAGGGAAAGGAATCGCTCCCGATATGCGAGGGTCTTCCCCGCCAAAAAGGTTTTGCAACGTCTTGGTCAGGGTGCCTTTCATTTTCATGGTTAGCTCGTTGAGTTCTTCCAGTTTTTTATCTTTCTCTGATGGGAAGCGCTTTTCAATCGCAGGACGCATTTCATTTTTATACTGATTGATCATTTGGCTGGCGATCAGGTCAAAATCGGGCGTAGGAGAGTCAAGATGGTTTTTGTTTTCTTTGTGTAGAGCGGTCAAGGTGGTGGAAATGGTTGCGGCTTGTAAGCGCATTTTGTCGAGTTTGGGTTCCTCTTCCATTCGGAGATCAGGATTTTTAACATTTTCAAGAAAAGCGCCTGCAACTTGCTCCATGCCAATAGCTTTAGCCGCAAACATGCCCATCAATTTGTTCTGTAAATTAACATTGTAGATATCTCGATGCTCTACCCCTGCCTGATCCAGTTCATTTACCATCTGGTCGAGCGGACTGTCTTGCTTGTCTGGTGCGCTCTCCTGTTTTATGGCAGTGCAAGCTTGTTCGCTGATGAGACCTTTTTCTTTCATAAAATCAAGCATCATCTCTAGTTTTTCTTTCAATTCATCCCTTGGGCCCATAAAAAAATCCTCAGCTAATTGTGATGTATATTTTCGATAAATATTATTATAACGTAGATTTAACCAGGTCAATCAGGCTAATCTCACGATACATGAAAAACGATCTCATTTTACGGGTAGCATTACCCACGCCACTGCGGCGTTTGTTCGATTATTTACCACCTCAAGACCTTGATATATCTAAACTAGTACCTGGGGTGAGGTTGGTGGCGCCATTCCAGTCACGTACCCTGGTAGGGATATTGATAGAGGTCGCAAATTCATCCGCAGTACCTTATGGGAAGCTTAAGAAAGCCGATTCTATACTCGATGAAGCGCCGATATTATCCGATGATGTGTATAAAATTTGCCAGTGGGCGGCGGGGTATTATCATTATGCCTTGGGTGAGGTGTTGAGTGCTGCGCTACCAGTTTTATTGAGGAAGGGAAAAGAAATCCCGGATGAAACAAAGAACGTTTCATCCGGGCCACGCCGTAGCCCGGATGAAGCGCTCCTTGCTTCATCCGGGGAGCAGAACGCGAAAAATTCTCTTATGCTAAATTCGCACCAACAAAAAGCTGTCGATACAATTGGTAAAGCAGCCAACACATTCCAAACATTCCTCCTCGATGGCGTTACCGGCAGCGGCAAAACCGAAGTCTACCTGCGCGCGATTGAAAAAATTCTACAACAACAAAAACAAGTATTAGTGCTCGTACCCGAAATCAGCTTAACTCCACAAACCATTGATCGTTTTCGTGAACGATTCACTGTGCCTGTCGTCGCGTTGCATTCCGGCTTAACTGAAAAGCAACGTTTAACCGGCTGGTGCGCGGCAAAATCCGGCGAAGCACGTATCGTGATTGGTACACGCTCAGCCGTCTTCACGCCATTTGCCGCATTGGGATTGATCATTGTCGACGAAGAACACGATCAATCTTTCAAACAACAAGATCATTTTCGCTACCACGCGCGTGACGTCGCCATCATGCGCGCGCATCATTTGCAAATTCCCGTGGTGTTAGGATCCGCTACGCCTTCATTGGAATCATTGCACAACGCGTTGCGCCAACGCTATCAACATATTATTCTGCCCGATCGCGCAGGCGGCGCGGTCATGCCAGGTTATGAAATAATCGATACCAAACAAACACCAACAGAAGAAGGCTTATCCTCGCGCCTGATCGACGCCATGCGCCAACACCTTACCGCTGGTAATCAGGTAATGTTGTTTTTAAATCGTCGTGGATTCGCACCGGTTTTATATTGTACATCATGTGCATGGATTGCAGAGTGCAAACGCTGCGATGCGCGAATGGTTTATCACCAGAAAATTAAGCGTCTACAATGTCATCATTGTGATTCACGCAGCGGCATACCTAAGACTTGTTCACAATGCGGGAGTGAGACACTCTCGCCTATAGGTGTAGGTACGCAGCGATTAGAAGAGGCACTAGAGAAGCATTTTCCCGATGTGCCGATTATTCGAGTTGACCGCGACAGCACGAAGCGCAAAGGCGCGATGCAGGAATTGCTGGAAAAAATTCACGGTAATCCACGCGCGATATTATTAGGCACGCAAATGTTGGCGAAAGGACATCATTTTCCTCAAGTAACATTGGTGGGGATTGTAGACGCAGACGCGGGATTATTCAGCGCTGATTTTCGCGCAGCGGAACAAATGGGCCAGTTGTTGTTGCAAGTGTCTGGCCGTGCTGGGCGCGCGGAAAAACCTGGCACGGTGTTGATACAAACACAACACGCGGAACATCCTTTGCTGGCGACTTTGCTTACCAAGGGCTACCATGAATTTGCGCGATCGTTGCTTACCGAGCGCGAACAAGCTGTGCTACCACCCTATTCTTATTTTGCTGTGTTTCGCGCAGAAGCTTATGATGTAAATAAAGCGAGTGATTTTTTGAGGATGATGAAAGAGTGGTGCGATAGTATTTCGACAGCGGTTACAGTGTTTGGTCCTGTGCCACCTTTGCTTGCCAAACGTAAAGGCTTGCATGCGCAACATTTGTTAATCAAATCCGATCGCCGCAATGTCTTACAGCAGTTCTTGCAGACAATTCTTGCCAAGTTAGAATCCCTGCCGAAGAATCAGCCAGTAAAGTGGATATTAGACGTAGATCCAGTGGAAACCGTGTAGCCCGGATGAGTGCTTTTCTCATCCGGGGAGTGGTGTAT
>DAIDIB010000052.1 GCA_027459575.1 Gammaproteobacteria bacterium
TGCCTGAAACTAAAAAACCAAAAATTGAGGTGGCTGACCCTCGCACAAAGAGGAGAGTCAAGAGATCAGTGGATGATATCGACATTGAACCAGAATTCACGCCAAAAAAACCGAAGACTATGTAGTAAACTATGCAAAGAATAATTACTCATTCGCCTGATTCATCTCAAACGGAAAAATCACCCTCCAATCTTCTTTCATGCTAATCACCTGCCAGTTATTTGCTTCCGCTTCCTTCATTAACGAAGCAGAAAACGTGCCTATCTTTGACTTTGTATCATAAGCATATTCACGTACCGGGTCATCATGATGCACTAACAACATCAAATGCTTTCCAGGACTTGATTGCGTCCATTCCAGCATCTGGCGATCACCATCGGAATTGCCAAACGCGATAATGGGTTTTTTACCGATAAATAAATTAATCGCTTCCGGCTTTCCTTCATTATCACTAACAAACAATGGCTGCGGCATTTTAAGCAACATGGGCTTACCACCCAAATAACCATACCTGGTTTTCTCTGTTGAACCAATCACATGATCGGGGGTAATGCCATAAGCTGGCAACGCGAACGCGCGCATAAATTCTTGTCCGCCACCACTCACGATATACACGTCAAAATCGTTTTCATGCAAATACTTGATAACCTCAAGCATCGGTTGGTAAACCAACTCTGTGTAAGGCCGTTTATAACGAGGGTTGCGCGCCTGATTTAACCATTCTTTGACGATCGTTTCATACTCCGCCACAGTCATGCCAGAGCTGGTAGTGACAAGCAGACGCTCTATATTTTGTTTCGTCAGATTGTTTTCAGTTATTTTAGGCCATTTTTTATGTTGCTTCGCTAATGTCTGATAGCGACTCAACATGAAAATACCTTGCGTGTAAAGCGGCTGCTCCAGCCAGAGCGTGCCATCATTATCGATGGTCGCGATGCGATTATCGCGCGGCACAAAGTCACGGCTGGATTGGTCAGTGACGGCTTGCACGAATTCCATGATGCTGCGTTTGACAGGACCCTCGCGCCAGGATGGCAATGGGTCGCCAACATCGGACGCATAAGAAAATGAGCTGATAACCAGAATAAGTATAGCTATAACGATCTTGACGAGAAATCCGTTTCTCATATCAATCTCCTACTAGCATATAGGCCGATCAATGGGTATTATAACCGGATTGTTTAAAATTTATAAGGATATTCGTATCATGAAAGGATTCCGTTTATCGCTCTATGCATTGGCCGTTGGCACTCTGTTATCCTCCTCGTTAGCCCATGCCGCTGCCTTTCAATTGTATGAAGTAGGCGCACCTATAAACGGCACCGCGACGGTTGGTCAGGCAGCTGAAACGAAAGACGCCTCTATCGCTTATTACAACCCCGCCGGCATGACGCATATTCAGGGCACCCAATTTTTGCTTGGCGCGCAAAACACCCTGCAATACACTAATTTTTCTCCCAATGCTTCCACCACTATTGCTGGCTCAAATGGCGCTAACGCGGGTGGTTTACTGCCAGGTTTAGGGGCTTTCTTTGTTTATGGCGCCACACCGAGTTTGAAATTAGGCTTAAGTTTGACGACACCTTATGGTGGCGCGCTAAGTTATCAAAATCACTGGGTGGGTCGCTACAATGTACAGCAAATGATGTTTTACACGGTTAATTTAAACCCGTCTATCGCCTACCAGATTAATCGCTGGGCATCGGTCGGCGCCGGCATATCCGT
Organism: Gammaproteobacteria bacterium; assembly: GCA_027459575.1. Classification (GTDB taxonomy): domain Bacteria; phylum Pseudomonadota; class Gammaproteobacteria; order DSM-16500; family DSM-16500; genus Aquicella. The sequence continues at coordinate 1,726 of DAIDIB010000052.1, forward strand.
TGAATATGCCAATTTGTATCAGACTGTGGCAATACCCGTATCCGCGTCACCTCCCTTTGATGGACAGGCTACCTTAAAGCTCGATAGCGCCGCGCCAGGCGCCAATCTGGGTATGCTATTTACTCCATCTCCCAATACCAATATCGGTATCGCTTACCGAACTCAAATAATCCATAATCTGCGTGGCAACACTAATTTTGCCAATATTGCTACCACTCCAAGCACAACATCACGCATGGTCATGCCGTCTAATATCATCGCCAGCATTACGCAAAATGTATCACCAAAAGCAACGTTACTCGGGGAAGTGGGTTGGGCTAACTGGTCGTCCATGCGAAATATGGTGATCACCATTCAAGGAATTACCGCGGACATACCACAAGACTGGAGCAATACCTATCGCTTAGGTGTAGGCGGGCAATACAAGGCCACGCCTGATTTTCTGTTACAGGCAGGTGTTTCATATGACTCTTCGCCTACCAGCAGTTCAAAGCGCTTGCCGGTATTGCCGATGGATAGACAAATTCGCGTGGGTTTGGGTATCGAGTACGCGATGGTGCGCGCCGCGACCTTGGGCTTATCGTATGAATATATTAATCTGGGCAGTGCTCCCATTAATAATACGAATGCCATTGGAACGCTATCTGGTAACTACTCAAGAAATTATACCAATGTGTTTCAGGCGAGTGTGAATATTGGTTGTTAGGGAATATAACTAACCACCCAGCATTCCTTCCCTGGTTTACTGTTTCTGGTTCACTACTAGTTCCCGGTTTTCACCGGGACGACAGTTACTTTTTAGATGGTGCATCACACGATTTTTTACAACATGCTTTACAGCATACACAAAAATCGTAGATGAGCGCGACAAAGAAACCAAATAAAAATCCCTTGATCAAAGCCAACAGCGCATGCACAAATCCACTTGATAAGGTTGGTACTGGCATATGCATTTCAGACATCATTGGCGACATTCCATATCGAATCACCCACAATGACCAAATGAAGACGGCAAAAAAGCTGACAATACCCACCGCCACACCAAAGGACATGGGGCATAGTTTCTTCACGCTTCCACCATTTTCACATTTTGAGCACCACATAAAACCTCCTCTTACTTCAACACCTTCCATTATTACTATAGTCTATTTTTAAGCGGAAATGGTTAAGGCTGAGAAGTATATTTTTATAGATTAATCAAGTAATTGGGTGAGCTTTGTTGTGCAATTTATAGGCTATGATGGGTGTTGATTAATAATTAAAATTAATTCCTATGTTATCATCAGAGAAAAGGCCACCCCTTAAAGGATGATTCAATGCCTGGACAACCCACATTGAAAGAAAAAAATCTAACTGTTCTTGGGATATTTAAAGAAAGTTGGCAACTGGTTTACGGCTTAAAACTGCCCGTTTTTCTATTATGCATTATTATAGTCATTGCACTTATAGCGCAAATATCCATTTACTTTCATGAAATTATCTTACCGAAAATGTCACAGCAATTTGCCATCGCCATGGCCACTGCAATGAGTCAAAAAGGCATGACACCTCCGCCTATACCGCAAGTCAATATATCCATTTCAAGTTACATTTTTGTTATAGTCACCTGTCTGGCACTGGGCGCAATTTGCTCTTTTTGCACATCGATGTTAATTATGCTAGGAGTCAGACAAGCTATAGGACTTCCGGTAAAAATCAGACAAGTATTTAAAGAATGCAAAAAAGTATTGCCCGATATTCTCTTAATTTTTTTAATCATAGTGATGCTCGCGGCAACGATGATCATTTTAAAATTAATTCTTGGTAAAGTAGCATTCATAGGAACGTTAGTTTACCTGCTTTGCCACATAACAATCTATTATGTTGGCCTGGCATTATGTGTTTTTGCGCTGCCTTTGATTGTAATAAAACATACTCCCATTGATAAAGCCATAAAAGATAGTATGCAAAAAATGAATGCCAACTGGCGAATAATTATTCCTCTTTATATTTTAATTTCCATTGTGGCGAATATCAGCGCTTTGTTCTTTGGTCTGGGTTTAATCTGGACTATACCCATGATATATGCGGCGGGTGGCATCTGTTTTAGAGAAGTGTATGGTTTGAAAAAAACAGGTAGCAAAGAGAAAACACCGCCTCATATTGATACAAACAATGAAACTGATACTGACCTACCGGATGAGTTGAGTCCTTCGCAAGAACCAGATACTACTTAGGATATGCTTAAGCGATTAACCGATCACATCTTTGAACGACCGCAATATATTTTATGGACTGATGTTTTGTGTGGAAGATTTTGAGCAAAATTCATCGAGAGCTTCTGCTGAGCCTTGCTGGCGTCCACTATAGGCTAATCTAACCGCAAAAAAGGACATGGTTAGATTAATCACATTAAATGCCACCAAACCAGCCAGGAGCAGCTCTACACCTATAGTAAAACCAGCAATACTGGCAGGAGCAGAAAGTCCACCGGTGGCAAAAAACGTAGCGGTAGCAGCGACACATAGTGATACCCCAGCAAATGCAATTAGCGCACCCGAGATCATCTCTGCCATTTTTCGCTGGCCATGCTTGACAGGGTTCGTTTGTATAGACGTCATAAGACTGGGTAGTTGACTATTATTTTCAAGCACATTAGCGACAAGTCGCATTTTATGTGCCATGTTTAACAATTCACTCTCCGCACAATCTGGATTTCGACAAGCTGCCTGATAAAAAGCATCTCTGACTCTGCACGCAGCAACTTTTTGCTCGCGGGGGGCGCTGGATTTTTTTAATGTTTCGTTTAAATATGCCATTGACAGGCGGAAATCAACAAATGAATCTTTTGTGCATTTATTCGCAGGAATCTCCAGGTAATCATCAAGCTGTTGAATATGAATCTGAGGTATTTCTTTTTTTAGATTTGAAATATCAGATTTAGTATTTAAAAAAGAAAATAAACATTGTCTATCAACAGCGCGGATGAGAGGAAAACGCAGATCGCTCGGCAAACATCTTAACACACGATTTAACTCATTAATATTATTAATGCCTGTTTTCAAATAGTCAATTATTAGCGATTTACTATCTGCATCTAGACCCAGAACATATTCATCCCCATTATTTGATGATATTTCCGCAATAAAGTCTAAAAATTCAATAATACTTTCCTTGGAAGTAAGGAAAATCGATTTATCAAGTTTTTTAATCAGCTGATATTGCAGCTCAACTGGCAAATATCCTAGCGCGGCTCTAAGGCTACCGATATTAACAACATTTAATATCAATTTTTTTATCAATAAATCTCTATCATTTACGTTCAAACTTAGTATAAAACCATCTCGCTGACTATGGTCACGAAGATAAATGCCAAAGCGATAATTATCCATCGGAAATTGAATTAATGAATCAAAGATGTTTCTGATATCGCCTGAAAATAAAATTTCCTTACTTATCTTATCAAGCAGCTTTCGACGAAATGGAATTAACAACAGATTTAGCGCAACCAGAAGATCATCAAAACTTGAAATGCGAATTAATAACTGTTGTAACAAATCATCATTTATACACTCAATCTTTTTTATAATGGCGATAACATCGTTTAAGGAATGTTCATTATTTATATAAAAAAGAGCAAACTCAATTTTTTGACTTTCACCCAGCCCCAGCAAAATGTCTTTGAAATTATTTATCATAATTTTATCGGCATGAGACTTGACAATCTCCAGGCGTGCCTCACCATAGATAACGGCATCCGTCACCTGTTTTAATTTATTGTATGAATCTATATGCTTGAAGATGTGGGTAACAAACTCCAGTTGTTGATCATCAGGGATATCCCGAATCATGCCGCATAAGCTTTCAAAACTGTCGGCATATTCAGCGGCAATATTAGGCCAATTCACACCGTAAACTTCTTGTATTACTGCAGTGTCTAACTTTTCATTTTCGTCATCGCTATCGCTGTCACTTATGTTTGATTCTTTAAGACAACCAATCGCAAGCATCATATGAAATGGTGAATATTTGCCGCCGTTTTCTGGCAAAATTTCCTCAAGAGACAATCGATGTTTCTTCTTCAAAAGATTAATATGTCTTTGAAATTCAATGGTTCGAAGCCTTAACTCAGGGTTTTTGATTAATATCGCTTTAACAAGACCAATCCTGCCACTTAACATACATTTTAATAAATAGCGCTCACTGGTCATCTGGGCGGAGGGTATACCATGTAGCTGATGCTGATCTTGTAATCTCGCGATAACAGGCGCATCACGTCGAATAGCGCTTACATTTGCATTATTAGCGCTTCTAAGCATCGCCTTGACAATCGTACTCGCCGCTTCTTTAATGTCTGCCTCATAAGCTGCCTGAGCAGAAGGCGATCGAGCAGGATTTAATTTTATGCGGCGCGCGATCATTGGCAACGTAGGCTTAACTAGCAATCGCGCCTGTAACTCAAGCGCATATTCTTTATTTTCCATCTGATTATTCTCAGCCTCTTCTCGCAATTGCTGGATAACATCAGGTATGTCCTTTTTCTCACCCAGATAATTAAGAATACCCTTTATTCCTGACGGATAAGAGTAATCTGCTACAATTTCTTTATCAACAGTTAGTTGATATAGCACACCACCTGAATCCTTCATATGTTTTTTATAAATTGATTTTAGCGCTTTGATATCACGTGAACTCAGTTCAAATATTTTAAAATAACGCTTAAGAATATCTTTCAGGCTGATGTCAGTGCTCGTTTCATTTTCAATCAAATAATCTATTGAACAACTGCTATCGCGCGCATGATTACCGAACACAAATAGATTAGCTGATATCGCATAGTCGATATAATCAGCTTCGTAATTATCAATAACGCCATCTTTGGTGAAATGAGCAATAAACTTCGCTATATTAGTAAACGCATGAAATTTATCGCTAGACATTCGCATTACCTGGCATTCAGGACTAGATCGTAAAATGCTAAAAATAGCTGAATATAAATCGTAAACAAATTCAATTTTATCATTGGTGGCATGATAAAAATAAACCTTGCTATCATCTTCTTTCTCGGCGCTTATAAATTTTGTTAATTTTTCAATTAAGGCAGCTTTTGCTTCTTCGCTATCAATTTTTTCAGCAAAATATTTTTCTATAACAGCTTCCACATTCGCTTTTAAATCTTTTTCATTGTATTCTTCACCCAGGAGCATTTTTAAATGAATTTCACTTTGTGATAATGATGTTTGTTGTAGAACAGCTTTAGTCAGCTCTTTTGGCTGCAAGCTCTTCAGTTCAGCTATCACATCAGATTTTTTATCAGCAGTCTCAGCCATTTGTTGTTTTAGCCGAGTCGGTGTCATGATGGGTCGAGTTTTGTGCTCTACCGACGCCTCAGTTTGCGCAATACCGCTTGTATGCGTCGGCAACATGGCCTCACCCACTAATAATCGCTCCAGGTTACGTTTTACTGGCCGCTGCCTAAGCGTTTCTAACAGTGGCTCGTAAATTTCAATGCCTAACGCATCTTCATTACCGTTCGCAACGGCTAGCAGTGAGCCAAGTGGAACCCAGCTATATTCGGTATGCTCCTCATCCTCATCATCAATATCATCAGGATTTATCCAATCATGTTCAGCGAAATACATTCTATAGCTAAAAGGCTTCTCATCATCCGATTTACGCATTAAATCATGTGATGGCGCCACAAGAAGCGCTTGTTCTGTATACTTTAAACATTGTCCCGATTCCTCAGCGACTTCACGCAAGGCTGTTTCCGCCAGATTCTTGTCGTTTTTGTCGCTCTTTCCTCCAAAGTTGGCCCAATAACTATGTCGAGTGCGTTTGCCCAATAAAACGTGGTACTCATCACCTATTAAGGTATAGGTTAATATTCCTGCGGCAGTTTGTTTTTTATTTGGTGTTTTTTCCTGATTAGGATACGCACGAATTTCAGGGCAATAACGCTCAATCAGACAATCCAGACGTTCCGCTATACCATTAATAAAATCTTCTCGTAATTCAGAGTCGAGTTGCAACTGGTTCGAGATATACCAGACTGTCCGTTCTATTTTATGAATATTTTTGCTAATTGCCATAACCTGATTTTTAATTTCATCTTCAGTAAGTGAGCCAAACCATTCAGCGGCTTCCTCATTAACATCTTCATCTCTTAAAGTTTCAAGTTCTGTTAGCGCATGATGCGCTTCTTTTCTATATTTGCCGCGTGCACGATAAATAAAATTTGCGCCAGCATCGATTAAAACTACTTTTCCATTCTGATCAACGATGAAATTATCTTCTTTGGCTATATCAATATTACCTAAAAGAACATGCGCTATAAAATGCTCACGCGCGTCTTTCTTAATCAGCTCTTCGGCATTTTCGAGGTCGCCCGGTTTGATATATTCACTGACTGAAAATATGCCATATTGCGAAGTGAGTTTTGCCAACTCTTCAGCGACCCCTTTCGGCAATGTGTTATAAACTTGAAGATCGGGTACATTAACACCTAACATGCGATAAATCGCATTGCATAAAATTTCAATTTTAATGCCATAATTATGCGCACCAAGCTTCAATACCAATTCACTATGTTTAGCTGGTTTCTCTGTTTTGTCAGGATTTTTTAACAAGAAGGTGCTTTGAGTGCCGCCACCAAGTGATTTTTCGACTTCATAACCAGAGAGAGTTTTAGGAAATGCTTTTTTGGTACGCTTTAAAGTCACTGGCTGTTTTTCAGGCCTTTCATAGTGATAACAGACTAATGGAGTTGAGCTATCTTTAAAGGACTCAATCACAGATTCCAATTGGTCGGGCAAGTCATCAACAATACATAAACGCCGCGGTTTATGTTCAGAGGATTCCACATGCTGCCTGAGAACTTTGCCTTTGGTTGATTTCTTTTTTCCATCGGCGTCTTTTTCATTCGGCGCGTGTAGCACATAATCAAGATTGATACCTGCAGCTGCTAATTGGCGAATTGTCTCTTCTTTATATTTTTCTTTTCTAGCAGTGATACCAAAAACACGTATGCCGCGCTCTTTCAGCATATTGATAGCATCAACCAACTCTTTCTGTGTCAACGTAACAGGGTCTTCATATTTATCTAATGACGTTAAAAGCAGAACCTCATCAATATCGAGCGCAACCCAATCCCCTGCGCGAGGATTTGCTAGCGCATCGATAACTGACTTAATTTTTAGTAACCCGTCTCCACGTTGCATGCTGATTTATCTCATTATTATAAGTGAATATATGTTCAGTAATTCTACACAATATGTATTAAACAAATCTTAAAGGACGATTTTTTTAATTTATTGATTAATCATATATTTTATAATTAAATCAACGATTTGATTGGGATGGAGTAAGCAGATATTGATTGATATAGCCAATTGAACCTGTGGCTTCATGGCGACGTCGTTATTTTTGTTTTACTACCTGATCAATTTCTTTGAGCGTCTGTAGCAACTCGTGCATCTTACTGAGTGGCCACATGTTAGGGCCATCGGAAGGTGCTTGGTCGGGGTCGGGATGGGTTTCCATGAAAATACCGGCCACGCCTGCGGCGACAGCGGCGCGGGCGAGAACGGGAACAAATTCACGTTGTCCGCCGGTTTTGCCATTCGCACCGCCGGGTAATTGCACGGAATGGGTGGCATCGAATACCACTGGGCAACCGGTTTCGCGCATAACAGCGAGTGAGCGCATATCAGAAACTAAATTATTGTAACCAAATGACGCGCCGCGTTCGCAAACCATGATTTGCTCGTTACCGGTGGCGCGTGCTTTTTCCGCGACGTGTTGCATTTCCCAAGGCGATAAAAACTGCCCTTTTTTGATGTTAACGGGAATATTGGCTTTAGCAACGCGTTGAATAAAATCGGTTTGACGGCATAAAAACGCGGGCGTTTGCATAGCATCGACTACTGCCGCTACTTCTTCGATGGGTGTATCTTCGTGCACATCGGTTAACACAGGCACGCCAAGCTGTTTTTTCACCGCTTCCAGTATTTGCAGACCCTTCTCTAATCCTGGGCCGCGGTAACTTTTAACGGAAGTACGGTTGGCTTTATCAAATGAAGACTTATAAATAAATGGGATATTAAGCGATTGCGTGATTTCTTTTAATTGTCCGGCGGTGTCAATCGCGAATTGCTCGGTTTCAATCACACAGGGCCCTGCGATGACAAATAATGGTTTATCTTCGCCTACGGTAAAATGACATAGCTTCATAGATTAACCCACCGATACTTTTTTATTTTCTTTGGAGGAAGTTGAAAACCTTTTCGCTGCTTTGACAAACTCAACGAATAGCGGATGGCCATCGCGTGGCGTTGACGTAAATTCCGGATGAAATTGACAACCAATGAACCATGGATGATCTGGCAACTCTATTAATTCCACCAAATCATCTTGGGAACGACCAGACACTTTTAAACCTGCTTTTTCAATTTGAGGCAACAAAATATTATTCACTTCGTAACGATGACGATGCCTTTCAATAATGACGTCTTTGCCATAAATTTGATGCGCCAGAGAGCCGTTTTGTAAATTGCATTCTTGACCGCCCAAACGCATGCTGCCGCCTAGATCAGACCTATCGCTACGACGCTCTACTTCGCCCGTGCGCTCTGTCCATTCTGTCACTAACGCGACAACTGGGAACGGTGTCTGTGGGTCAAACTCGGTGCTGTTCGCGTCTTTCATTCCTGCCTTGTTGCGCGCAAATTCAATCAGCGCCAACTGCATGCCAAGGCAAATACCTAAATAAGGCTTATTATGTTCACGCGCGTACTTGGCGGCAAGAATTTTGCCCTCCACACCACGCTTGCCAAAACCACCCGGCACTAAAATCGCATCGACTGTCGCCAGACGCTCATCAAAACCTTTGCGTTCCACATCTTCTGAATCGATATATTCGATATTAATGTGTGTGCGCGTTTGAATACCCGCGTGTTTTAAAGCTTCGGATAATGACTTGTACGAATCCGCCAAATCAATGTATTTGCCAACCATGCCAATCGTAACGTTGGAATCTGGGTTCCTGAACGCATCCACCACTCGCTCCCACTCGGCAAAGTCCGCCGCGCGTGGTTGCAGGTTTAAATGTTCCAGCACAATTTTATCCAGACCCTGTTCGTGCAGCGCGATAGGCAATTGATAAATGAAGTCGACATCAAGCAACGGCACCACCGCTTCTTTTTCTACGTTGGTGAACAACGCGATTTTTTGACGCGCGTGTTCGGAGATAGGACGGTCACTGCGACATAATAAAATATCTGGCTGAATACCAATGGATCGTAATTCTTTTACCGAGTGCTGTGTAGGTTTGGTTTTGACTTCGCCCGCCGTTGGAATGAATGGCAGCAAGGTCAGGTGAATAAATAAGGTATTCTGACGCCCCAGCTCCATACGCAGCTGTCTGATCGCTTCCAAAAATGGCAGTGACTCAATGTCACCCACCGTACCGCCAATTTCAATGAGCGCCACATCGACCTTGCCCGCGCCTTTGATGATGCAGTGTTTAATCTCATCCGTAATATGAGGGATAACCTGTACCGTGCCACCCAGATAATCGCCCTTGCGCTCTTTGCGGATGACATTGGCGTAAATACGACCAGTCGTAAAATTATTGGCCTTACTCATCTTAACGCGCACAAAGCGCTCATAATGACCCAGATCGAGGTCGGTTTCTGCCCCATCATCGGTCACAAATACTTCGCCATGCTGCAGGGGGTTCATGGTGCCCGGATCGACATTGATATAAGGGTCTAATTTCATTAAGTTAATTTTTAGCCCACGCGCTTCAAGAATGGCGCCTAAAGAGGCAGAAGCCACGCCCTTGCCCAATGAGGAAACCACGCCGCCGGTGACGAATATATATTTGGTCATAAGGGTTCAATCGCTAAAATTTGTAGTTGAAATAACCTGCTAGCACTGTAGCAAAATCCGTCTCATTTGTCACCCATCACCACTCTGGTTTATACCCATATGTTATAATTAACAATATATAATCAAATAAAACGAGGAGAATCCTAATGAAAAACAGACCGTTAAATATTGATTTGCCTGAGGAACTGCACGAAGAAATCCTAAAGTTTAACAATGAAAAGGACTTGGGACGGCCATCTCAAGCTTCCACAAATTTTTATAAAGCAGTTCAGTCAAAAATCCGGGATTCACTGCTGGATTATCTTGCAAACTGTAAAGATGCCTGCAAACGGATTCAATTGGATTTCCAGGATTGATTAATAGCATGAATATAACACAAGCACTGGATGATAATGCATTTCGAGAAGGAACTAAAGAAAGCGATCTTTTATCTTACTTTATGCCTTTCACAAGCAAATAATAGAAAATCCTGATGAATATAAAAGCGATAAATATACAAGCTTGATAGACGTTATTAACCGTCTCGTGGACGAAGGTATAATCAAGATTCAATTGTCAGATTCTACATTAAAACCTATTTTTATTGTCGATAAAGATGGTTTGGCGATTGAACAAATACCGATTGGCCTAGACGGTAAGATAATAATGGGTAATGATGGTAAACCAGCGACACAAACAATTAAGCTGTCTCAATTGGTGAACATGCTGCCTTACGAAGATAAGACTAGAATTGATAAAGCTTCATTCAAACTTATCGATGAAATGACAAATTTTAGAAGATTTCTCATCGATGGTTATCCATCAAGCAGTCCGAGAGATGATAGCCCAAGTAGGCCGAGAGGTGATAGTGATAGCCCAAGCAGGCCGAGCAATAACACTATCAAGAAATAATGATAGTCTGACGTAGCCCGGATGAGAAATGCACTCATCCGGGCTACGTTGAGTGTAGCTGTCCTTGATAGTCTTCAATGTTACCTTCTGCGTTTATGTAAACAGGGCCAACAGGTACTTTACCGTAGCCACCGGGAATGTCGAATACATAGATTGGCTGGCATAGACCTGAGAAACGACCACGTAACTGTCGCATTAATTTCTGGCCTTCGGCAATGGTGGTGCGAAAGTGTTGCGTGCCACGCGCTAAATCGCAGTGATGTAAATAATAGGGTTTAATGCGGTTTTTGATGAAACAGCGCATCAGTGTGCTGAGTACTTCGATATTATCGTTAATGCCTTTCAGCAATACGGTTTGACTTACCATGGGAATACCAGCATCAATTAGTATGGCACAAGCTTTAATAGCCGCAGGCGTAAATTCTTCCGGATGATTCGCGTGCAACGCGACAAAAACCGCTTTATCACATTTGAGCGCGTCAATCATCGCCGCGTTAATACGTTTTGAATCAACCACCGGCACGCGTGTGTGAATGCGTATCACTTCCACATGCTCAATGGCATTCAAGCGCGTGATGATTTTTTTCAACGCGGCGGGTTTTAAAATGAGCGGATCACCGCCCGTGATAATCACTTCCCAAATTTCTTTGTGCTGTTCAATATAATCAAACGCCGTTTCAATTTCATCTGGCGCGATAGTCTCTGATGACTCCCCTACTTTTTCCTTACGAAAACAAAAGCGGCAGTACACAGGACAGACGAGCACCGGCATGAAAAGACAACGATCAGGATAACGATGCACAATGCCTTTCACTTTCTTATGCACCTCATCGCCAATAGGATCTACTCTTTCATTATCCTTAATATCAAGCTCCTGCGCGCTCGGCACAAATTGTTTCGAGATGGGATCATCAGGATTATTTTTATCGATTAATTGCTGCATCTGCCCTGTAATTGCGAGTGAAAAATCCTCGACAACGGTTTGCAGTGCTGGCAGATCGTTTTCATCGACCAAATCATGCTGAACCAGATCAGGGAGTGTGCGCAGCGTTTTGTTCATTTAATTGGCAACTTATATTAGCAAGCGGGTTATTGTATAATATCGCATCGAGGAGCGCACTAATGCATACTATAAAAAAATTGATCGCTATCTTAGTCATTGTTATCGCGGCATTTTTTGCCTGGCGCACGTATCATTCAAAACCCGTAACATTGTCTGTCATGACCTTCAATATCGAAAACGGCGGCACGCAAATTGATTTTAGCAAAGTGGTCGAGGCAGTGCATAAAGCCAATGCGAATGTGGTTGGCTTGCAAGAAGCGTGGGGGCATACCTCGCGTCTTGCGAAAGAACTTGGCTGGAAATATTACGACAACCGACAACATATCGTTTCACGTTATCCTCTACTCGAAGCTACCGATAGCAACGGCCTTTATACACTCATTGAAGTGAAACCCGGTTACGTGGTCGTGATGGCGAACATGCATTTACCCGATGATCCTTATGGGCCAGATATGATAAAACAAGGCGCCAGCGCTAAGACAGTCGAAGCGATGGAACGTAAAGTTCGTTTACCCACCGCCCTGCCCTATATCAATAAATTGTCGGCGTTGGCAAAGGATGGCGTTCCTGTCTTTTTGACAGGTGATTTTAATTCGCCTTCTGATCTGGATTGGAAAAATCGATCGGTCGCAGTGCGATGGCCTGTGACCAAAACAGCAGAGGATAATAGCCTGGTAGATGCGTATTATAAAATTCATCCTGATACGAATACTGCCACCTGGCCCGCTGGCCGTCCGATGGCTAAACATTCGTTTGATGGCTTTAATCCTTCGGCAAAAGATTTGCAGGATCGCATCGATTTTATATTTACGGGTGGCAACTCAAAAATACTGTCTGCTGAGATTGTCGGTGAACCTAGCTACAAAATGGCAGCTATTACCGTTTCTCCCTGGCCTTCTGATCATCGCGCGGTGGTGGCACGTTTTGAAGTGACGCCTGTGGTGATTAGCAAGTTTAACTTAGCGCCTGAGAAGATTACCGCGCAAGGTAAACCGGTCATTTTGCTAACTCGGAAGGAATATAAATCTGGTGAACCAATTACGATTAGCTGGCGCAACATGCCGGGTAATCGTTATGACTATGTCATGATTATTCCAGCTGGCAGTAAAAAAACAGCCTGGGGCGAAGCGGTTCGACTTTATACATATGGCGAGGTAAATGGCTCGGTTGTTTATGATGATAAGACCGCTAAAGGTAATTGGCTGGATTGGTATAGCGCGAGTGAAGGGCATTGGCCGTTGAAGCCGGCTAAATATGACGTTCGGCTGATGTTGGATGATAGTAATACAGAGTTAGTAAAAACGCAGATTGAAGTGAAGTAGCCCGGGTGCGTTTTTTGCACCCGGGAAATATAATTCAAATGCAGCTCC
>DAIDIB010000053.1 GCA_027459575.1 Gammaproteobacteria bacterium
TGCAAAAGCGAATTCGGGAAGAATAAAACGAAACCAGCGATTGGTCCCACGACGCTGCCAATGACATAACCTAGCACTTCACCAATCCAGCCAAAGACACCACGCATGACGCCCACACGGGTTCCGTCAGAATATGTAATGGAATTATCCCAATAAGACATATAATCCGGCACCCAGAAAATCGCGACGACAAAGTCGATAAGAATGCCGGGGATGCTAAAGAGATTGCGTAGCAGTAAGCGTGAGAGCGTATGCCCAACCGTCCATCCTTTGGCGAGATGTGAATACATTTTGAACACCTTGATTAATAAAAGTAATTAGATAGTAAAGGACAAAGCTTAAGGGGGAATTAAGTGTCATGGTGAATGAATTAAATCATATTTTCGGATTATCAGATTTTATGCTATACTAACATTATGAATCAAATAGGGAGAGCAACCTCATGTCTATACACACTATCAGCGCCACCGAAGCAAGCCGTTCATTATCAGATATTCTGAATAAAGTTCACTATCTGGGAGAAAGCTACGAAATAAAACGCGGCAAAGAAATCATCGCGCGCATTGTTCCCGTTCAACCCAGAAAAACCACGCTTAAAGTTAGCGAACTTAATGAAGTTTACCAACATCTACCCTCTCTTGATGAAAAAGATAAAAACTCCTTTGAGAAAGATATCGAACAAATAAGAGCGCAGATGAAGATAGAAGATGAGGGAAAGTCATGGGATTGATATTGGATACCTGCGCTCTTATTCAAGCTGAGAAAGTAGATAAAGCGATCGATTTTAATCAGTGGCGATCCTACAATGACGCTTACATAAGTGTCATCACCGCTTCCGAACTCCTGATGGGAGTTTATCGAGCTAACACTAAAGCCAGGAAAATCAAACGCTCTGCTTTTGTCGAGGCGATTATCAGCGAAATACCCATCATTGATTTCACCACTGAAGCAGCACGCATTCATGCCGAGATTTATGCTTATCTTGCCCATCAGGGCCAACTGATAGGCGCGCATGATTTAATGATAGCGGCGACAGCGTTAGCACATGGTCATGCGTTGCTAACAACCAATCATCAAGAGTTTAGTAGAGTGCCGGGGCTTGAGGTGATAACAGGTATTGTTGCTTGAGGGCGTAAGCCCAGAACAAACGCATGTCATCCTGAGGCGCATGTCATCCTGAGAGCGCTTTTTGCGCTTGCGCGAAGGATCTCCTTAATTTGCCTCTTGGCAGCTTCAGGAGGTCCTTCGGCGCAAAAAGCGCACCTCAGGATGACAACGGCTTAAACACCTGCTTATACGCATCCTTATAAAACTCTTCCGTGTCTTTAAAACGAAATACAGAAGAATTAGCGTTAACCTTCTCCAGCATCTCCTTAATTTTCTTCTCTTTCTTTTCCCAGGAATGCTCTTCTGTGCCATCTGCTTCTTCCGCCTTATTAATTTCTTCTAAAATCAGCCGCGCGGTTTTGGGCATGATGCCGGAATTTGGATCCGCAGGAAAACATGAAAATAATGAAAAGAATGAAAAAACACGCCATTCACTTTTATGCCCGATCATACTCTTCAACTTCATTAACCTGTCTTTTGCCATCACTTCCTTGCAATGGTTCGTACCCAGCTCATCTTGTCTGATTTGTTGCGGGGTATAAAGCTCTATCTTTCTTTTTACGCTATCGTAAAAGACAATTGGCAAGTTGATCTTAAGCTTATCCTGAATTTCCTTTTGACGTGCGCGCGCGATGCTTCGGGCTTTATGCGTGTCACGCGCGATTACAATCGCCAACATCGCTTCGCGACAGAGTTTTGCCAGCACTTCATTGGTGCGGTAAGGATATTTGTTAACACGCTCATCAAATTTATCTTTTTCTGTATAGTTAATACCTTTCATACGCTCAGCATAAACTTGAGCATCGGTTTTATCACCCAGCCATTCATGCTTAAAGGTTCCCGAATCATGCGCGAGCAAGGCTTTGATGTCGCATTTACTGCTGTCAAACATAAGACCGACTAATTCACGATCGTCATGAACCTCGCCAAATACAGTGGTACAAAGACTTTTAGCTAACAGCGTGGTCGACAATTTTTTAGTATGTGTGTGTGCCGGTTTGGGTTGAGATGGGTCTTTCTTTTTATATTCTTCAACCATACCCTTCATGTGGCGGAATTTGTGCGTCGCGTCTTTTTTAACATCTGGTTTGCGTAGAGTGGCGGGACGAGTATTGTAATCCTCTAGCTGTCCGAAAAATTCTACCCAGTCTTTTTCCTGGATCATTTTGAAAAGCACCTTGCCATCTGCAGCACATTTCAGCAAGCAATCAAAGGCGGCATCATTTGCTGATAACGGCAATTGAGCTACTTTGCATCCCGTAAACAACATATCAGCTGATTTCAAAGCGTCCAATACTTCTTTTAAGCCAGGAATATCTGCCTGTAATAAACGCAGCAAATGATAATCTTTCCAGGATGTCACACCGGATTCAAACACCCACTGTGCAATATAGTTCTTGTATGAACATAATTCCTCTTTTGACATGGGGAATAGCGCGTCAACCAGCTGCACAGCCAATTTTTTTTGAACATAACGATCATCTACATATTGCAGCCAATCTTTTTCCAGGCCTGTAAGTGACCCCTTATCACGGGCTACCAACAATTCCTTCATGCATCTTTCTACTTCTTCCGACAGAATCACCCCTTCCTTCCAACTTTCCAGTAATTCAGTTACAAGCTTTTCAGGCATGATGGCAAAACATTTTTTGATGAAATCTGGATGGCGCCAAGAACTTTCATGAATTAAATATGAGGCGCATTTTTTCAGGATGTGATGTGAAAGTTTAATAGATGAAATAATTTTCTTTAATTCGTCCTGATCCAGTTTTTGCAAAAACATCGCGACCACTTTTGGCGACTGACTGGCAAATATCCCTTTCAAGATAAATTCGGGTTTTTGTGCCAAAGCTCTACACAGCGCCTCAGCAGAAGCCTTTTGTAACAGCGTGATAAAACCTTGCTCGCATTGATAATAGACGGCTATTTTTAACGCTGTTCCACCATCTTTGGTTTTCATTACCAGTGCCGCATCAATCGCAGCTACCGAGGCTTTATAGAGGAGCGCCATAAAAGCCTGCTCATTTTGATAACGGGCAACCACATGCAAAACTGTCCAGCCATTATAAGTTTGCTTCACCAATGCCGCATCAACCGCGTGCACCGATGCTTTATTAAGAAGCGCCATGAAAGCTCGTTCATTTTGAACACGCGCAGCTTGGTGCAAAGCTGTCCAGCCATCATTAGCTTCCTTCGCCAGCGCCGCATCAATTGCTACTACTGAGGCTTTATTAACAAGCTCTATAAACTCCTGCTCGTTTTTCGTTTTTGCCGCTATGAATAAGCCTGTTTCGTTGGTGGCTGGATCCACTTCAAGCAGCATCTCGTCGGTTGTTTGCAAAGTCAAAATTGCCTCACGCTGCTTTTGCGTTAACCGCACAACATATAAAATGGATTCATCTGGCTGTACTTCTTGCCGCGCATTTGCCTTGCCAATATCGATTGATTGCAGATTGGTTTGCTGTTTCAGCCACTCCACTAGGCGAATCGCATCTGCCTCGTTGACAAAACGATGCTGCAACATGCCTTCGCGACCACGAGCAGGCTCTTGCCCTTGCATGGTTTTGCAAAGATTTAAGTATTGTCTGGCTTGTGGTGTTTGTCCGCTTAACATGTTTAGTTATGGGTAATTGTTATGTGGGTTATATAATAACATGTGATTCTTAGGTATACCTTAAGAGCTAAGTTGTTGATTGTAGCCCGGGTGCGTTTTTTGCACCCGGGAAGAGAGTAAAAGCGAAGCATCTTTCCCGGGTGCAAAAAACGCACCCGGGCTACTCGTTACTGCGTTGGCTTTTGCTGAGCCGCAGGTGCGGTTGCCACTACTGGAACAGGCGTAGCCTCTGAATACTGGCTAAACAATGCATAGGGGTTCAGCCTGGCTTACCAATCCTGTTTATCGTAATGTGAGGGTGAAAATTAATTCATTTATACAGTTATTTTAGCAAATGTCTTTCAAGAATATCCGCGCGTGTACGTAGATTATGCAGTTCGTCTAGTAAATCTAAAATGAGCGCAGCACCAGCCATGTTAACTTCCAGATCACGTTGCAGGCGTATAGCGGTTTTAATTCTTTCTAATTGGTTCAGATCAAACACTGCTTTTTCCAATGGAACGGTAACTGTTATCACGTCGTATTCAACCAGATCTTCCAGATATGCTTCGTTGATGCGGCAAATTTCGCAGAGTTCTTCAATTTTCATACCGGCCAATCCTTGCGTGGATTAAATGGCATGGCGGTCGCCATTTCTTCGTATAATTTTTTCTGCTCGGGTGTGTGCGCGGCGGGTACAATGATTTGCACGATAGCATATTGATCACCGGCGGGATTACCGGGCAAGCCGCGGCCTTTTAATCTGAGCTTTTGCCCTGCTTGTGCGCCGGGCGCTAATTTCATGCCGACTGCGCCGCCGAGTGTTGGCACTTTAATATCGGCGCCTAGAGCGGCTTCCCACGGTGTAACAGGTAATGTGATGTAAACGTCGCGGCCTTGCAATGAATACAACGAATCTGGTTGCACTTCTATTTCCAAATACAAATCACCTGCTGGTGCGCCGCCAATTCCCTGCCCGCCCTGTCCCGCCAGGCGTAGCTTTTGTCCCGTCATACTGCCGGCTGGAATCGTCACTTTAATGGTACGCACGCCATCAGGCATGCGTAATTGAAATGTTCGTGAAGTGCCATGAAACGCATCACTAAGTGAAATAGCGATTTTGGCGTTTTGATCCGCGCCACGCTGTTTGACTTCCTGGAAACCTTGATCAAATCCCTGATGATGTCTGAAGCCTCCGCGTCGCGCACCGCCGCCCGCGCCAAATAATTGCGAGAAGAAATCGCTGAAACCCGCCATGTCTTCCTGAGAAAACTGCCCGCCATCCGAACTATAAAATTGCGCCCCTTCCCAACCTGGTGGTGGCCTAAAATCTTGTCCACCTTTCCAGTTACTGCCCAGCGTATCGTACGCTTCGCGTTTTTTGGGGTCTTTTAAAACTTCGTACGCTTCTTGCACGTCTTTAAATTGTTCTTCGGCGTTTTTTTCTTTGCTGACATCGGGATGATATTTACGCGCGAGACGACGATAAGCTTTTTTGATGTCATCGTCGTTTGCTTTTTTGTCTATGCCAAGAATAGCGTAGTAATCTTTATATTCCATTATTCTTCTTCTGGCAGACGTACCGTTAACACATCACATTTCGCGCCATGCAGAATGGCGTTCGCGGTTGAACCAAGCAACAATGACAAACCATGACGGCCATGACTGCCGCAGATTATCAAGTCAGCGCCAATTTCATCTGCAATGCCCAGAATTTTCGTTTTGGTCGGCCCAATTTCCACATGCTGCATTTCTTTTGGCACCGATAATTTAGTGCCAAGCTTTTCCATGGATTGTCGCGCTTCGTCAACCAGCTGGCCTTCTATATCTTCTATGCCTAAATAAGCATAGCTGTAGCCTGGCAGCGGCTCAACCACATGCACGATACTTAATTTAGCTTTAGTGTAATCACACATCGCGCGTACTTTGGCGATAACGTAATCGGTTTCTTCGGTTAGATCTGTGGCGAATAAAATATGCTTGTACATATACACCGTCCTTATGTCTTACACTCTTGCCAATGATTTGGAGAAAACTACCTGTCCTTTTTGCAAACCAACCTGGATGGTATCACCCGGGACAAACTTGCCAGCCAGAATTTCCTGCGCCAATGGATTTTCAACATATTGCTGGATAGCGCGTTTTAGTGGCCTTGCTCCATATACAGGATCATACCCCGAAGTGGTTAAATATTCCAATGCTTCGTCGGTTACCGCGATACCGTATTCACGTTCAGCCAGGCGGGAACGCAAGTAAGCAAGCTGAATTTCCGCGATATGCTTGATTTGATCTTTATCCAGCGGATGGAATACCACGATTTCATCAATACGGTTAATAAACTCGGGACGGAAGTGTTTGCCGACCACCTCCAGCACCGCTTTTTTCATATCAAAATAATCGCCTTTTTTGGAGATATCCTGAATGAGCTCGGAACCCAGATTAGACGTCATAACAATAACCGTGTTACGAAAATCCACCGTGCGACCCTGGCTATCCGTCAAGCGCCCATCATCCAGTATTTGCAGCAAAATATTGAATACATCGGGATGGGCTTTTTCCATTTCATCAAGCAAAATGACGGAATAGGGCTTACGACGCACATGCTCAGTTAAATAACCGCCCTCTTCATAACCCACATATCCTGGCGGCGCGCCTAATAAACGTGATACTGAATGCTTTTCCATGAATTCGGACATATCCAGACGAATGACCGCTTCTTCCGTGTCGAATAAAAACGAGGCCAGCGCTTTGCAGAGTTCTGTTTTACCAACACCAGTAGGGCCTAAAAATAAAAAGGAACCAATAGGACGTTTCGGATCGGACAAGCCTGCGCGCGAACGTCGTATCGCGTTACATACTGCATTGACTGCCTGGCTCTGGCCGACGATACGTTTATGCAAAGCATCTTCCATATGCAGCAATTTTTCTTTTTCACTTTCCAGCATTTTGGAAACAGGAATGTGCGTCCACTTCGACACGACTTCGGCGATTTCTTCGTCGGTGACACGATTACGCAGCAAGCGATTTTCTTTTTTCTGATTATCGGAGCCTGCCGTTGCCAACTGCTTTTCCAGTTCAGGAATTTTGCCATATTGCAGTTCCGCCATGCGCGCTAAATTTCCCGCGCGACGCGCGACTTCAAATTCATTGCGCGCCTTTTCCAGCTCGCCTTTTAAATCCTGCGCGTCTTGCAGCGAACCTTTCTCTGATTTCCAGATTTTATCGAGCTTTTTATATTCTTCTTCCAGCTTGCTTAAATCAGCTTCCAGTTTTTCCAGATGTTTTTTGGAGCCTTCATCTTTTTCTTTCTTCAGCGCTTCGCGTTCGATTTTAAGCTGAATGATACGACGCTCGAGGTTATCCATCATTTCAGGTTTGGAGTCGATTTCCATGCGGATATTACTGGCGGCTTCGTCAATTAAGTCGATAGCTTTGTCCGGCAAGTTGCGATCGGTAATATAGCGATGTGAAAGCGTTGCCGCCGCGACAATGGCCGAGTCGGTAATTTCCACGCCGTGATGTAATTCGTAGCGTTCTTTCAAACCGCGCAAGATCGCAATGGTATCCGTTACGGATGGCTCCTCTACTAATACACGTTGAAAACGACGCTCTAATGCTGCGTCTTTTTCAATGTATTTTCGATACTCATCTAAAGTTGTCGCGCCAACGCAATGTAATTCACCGCGCGCCAAAGCGGGTTTGAGCATGTTGCCCGCGTCCATCGAGCCTTCCGCTTTACCCGCACCTACCACAGTGTGTAACTCATCGATAAACAAAATCACCTGTCCTGCCTGCTTGGACAATTCTTTTAACACACCTTTCAAGCGTTCTTCAAATTCACCGCGGAATTTCGCGCCGGCAATTAACGCGCCCATATCCAGCGATAATAATTTTTTGTCGCGTAAACCTTCTGGCACTTCGCCATTGAGAATGCGCTGCGCCAGACCTTCGACAATCGCGGTTTTACCCACGCCAGGTTCGCCGATGAGCACTGGATTATTTTTAGTGCGGCGTTGCAACACCTGAATGGTGCGACGAATTTCCGCGTCACGACCGATTACGGGATCTAATTTGCCTTGCGCAGCCAGCGCGGTGAGATCGATAGTATATTTCGTCAGCGCGTTGCGTTGATCTTCTGCATTTGGGTCTTCCACTTTTTGCCCTCCGCGTTCTTCTTCAATCGCTTTTTCAATGTTGGATTTAGTCGCGCCACATTTTTTCAAAATATCACCGAGTGTGCCATTGTCTTCGATGGCGGCCAGTAAAAAAAGTTCGCTGGAAATGTATTGGTCTTTGCGTTTTTGCGCGATTTTGTCGGTCAGATTTAAAATACGGTTGAGTTCGTTGGAAATATGTACTTCGCCACCGGTGCCTTCCACTTTTGGAATTCTGTTGATAGCGGCGTCAAGTTGTGTACGTAATTGCGAAGTATTAACATTTGCTTTGGCGAGGATAGACGCCACACTGCCAGCCTCTTCCTCAAGCAGCACTTTCATCACATGTACCGGCTCAATCACGGCATTATCGCGCCCCAGCGCCATTGATTGCGCGTCCGCTAGTGCGGCTTGAAACTTACTGGTCAGCTTATCCATTCGCATATAGTTATGCCCTTACATTGTTCTATTATACCCACATATGAGGACGATTGGCGGAAGTTCAAGTATCTAATCTAGACTGAAAATCAATAAGTTATATAGGGTGCTGAGAATATAAATCTTGAGTTTATGTTTAATTATGTTATTATACATAAATTATGTATAAGTACATAATTGCACATAATTAACGAGAGGCTAACATGTATTTTACTTTTAGACGAACTGAACTTGCTATAGCCTATTGCGATAGTTTAGCGGGAAATGGGATAGCAAACGCCACATCCGGACTTTTTTTAGCGGCGCCCCGACGCGTGGGGAAAAGCACATTTCTATTAAATGATCTAATTCCAGAGGCAAAAAAAAGAGGCTGGACTACCATATATATTGATCTTTGGGTAAATATAAATGCCAATCCAGCGGACATCATTGCTGAAGCTATTAAAAATAAAATTCTTGAACTCGATAGCAAGTTTACCAAAATTGCCAGAAAAATCGGACTCGATAAAATTAATGTAATGGGAACTTTTGTTCTCAACTTCTCTAGTCCGGGCCTACCTGAAAACATCACACTAACTGATGCATTGCGGATTCTTTATGAAATAGCAGATGCACCTATTCTCTTGATTATTGACGAAGCGCAGCAAGCATTAATAAATGAAAAAGCTATGAGTGCCATGTTTGCCATTAAATCGGCCCGAGATCAACTAAATAGCCAAAGTGCAAAGACGGCTTTAATGCTTGCCTTCACCGGATCCAATCGTGACAAACTAGCCCACCTGGTTTTGAAGAAAAGCCATCCTTTCTTTGGTTCAGATGTAACTTCTTTTCCTCTCTTAAACAAAAATTATACGGATGCTTTCACACACTGGGTAAACAATAATTTAGCGCCAGACAATCAATTCTCTGAAGAGAGCATGTATCAAGCATTCAAACTTGTTGGACATCGCCCGGAAATTTTGCGGCAAATTGCAGGTAAAATCGCCCTCAGTGGCGAAGCAAGCAATTTCGCTGAATTATTAAAAAAAGATGCGCTTACCTGGCAAAATCGTGTCTGGGAGGAATATGAAAACGACTTTAATACGCTAAGCCCTCTACAAAAAATTATTCTGCAGGTTTTAATAAAAAAAGAGCAATCCTGGTTGCCCTTCTCAGAAGAATCTATGCAAACATATAGTCAGTTGACAGGACAAGAGGATATTTCAACTGCAACTGTGCAAACAGCCATCCAAAGTTTACGTGAACGGGGATTGTTATGGCAATCTGGCCGAGGCACATATGCTCTGGAAGATGAAAGTTTTGCTGAGTGGTATAAACTACGCTCAATGAAAAACGAGATGAGTCTGTAAAATTTTTATCGTCCGTTTTGTGTGGGCACTATATTACAAAAAGAATGGATTGGTATCAATTATTGATCAATTAAGCCACGCCCGAAATATCAAAATTAGAAAAGAGCAATTCAGCAGCTAGTATAACGACGAACCGGAGTTCGTCGTTTCATTTGGTGGATCTTTCACCTTGTTAACAGAAAGATGCCGTTTTCTAATTAGCTTAAAGTCGAACGATAACATGATATGAATGATAGAGCAATCTATTTTGAATAATTAAATTGCATAATATTATTTTATGAGTTATATATAATCACACATCTTTAATACAAAAAGGTTAAAAGCTATACATGCTGAAATACCGTCTTGCTCTTGATCTTGGTTCAACCTCACTTGGATGGTGCATGCTCGCACTAAATGAAAATAATCAACCCGCTTCTATCATTGACATGGGCGTACGAATCTTTCCAGACGGTCGTGATGCTAAGACACATCAACCGTTAGCAGTATCTCGTCGAAAGGCCCGCGCTTTACGCCGTAATTTTGATAGAAGAGAGGCGCGACAAAAAAGACTAATGAAACTTCTGATTCAAGAAGGCTTGATGCCGCAAGAAGAAATTTTACGAAAAAATTTAGAACAGCTTGACCCTTATGAACTTCGGTCAAAGGCGTTACACGAAAAAATATCATTACATCATTTGGGTAGAGCACTATTTCATATTAATCAGCGACGTGGTTTTAAAAGCAATCGCAAGTCTGATCAACGTGAACAAAATGTTAGTAATATGAAAAATGCGATCAAAAGTTTGCGCGAAAAAATCATCACATCTGGTAGTAAGACACTTGGTGAGTATTTATGGAAACTAAAACAGACAAATGAGCCTGTGCGTGTTAGGTCATCTTTAATTAACAACAAAGCAGAATATAATCTCTATCCAGGCCGCGAGATGTATCAGGAAGAAATTGAAGAAATTTTAGCAGCTCAAAAAAAATATCATGTGACACTAACCGATAATCTTTGTGCAAAAATAAAAGATATAATTTTTTATCAACGAAAGATGAAACAACCAATTGCTGGAAAATGTCGCTTTGAAAGCGGTGAATTACGCATTCGAAAAGCGCATCCTCTTTTTCAGAAATATCGTATTTTGCAAGAAACAAATCATTTAGCACTAGAGAATTATAGCGAATCAGAACCACAGCTCACACCCCAAGACCGACAAAAAATCATTAAGGCTCTTTTTGAAAACAAGAAACGAACCTTTGGTCAATTACGTACTCTATTGAATTTACCACGCGGATGTAAATTTAATCTTGAATCAGAATCTCGCACTGAATTGCGCGGTGATGACACAGCTGCAATTCTGGGAAGCAAAAAATGCTTTGGCCCAAAGTGGCATGAACTGTCAATAAATGAACAAGAAGATGTGATTAATTATTTATTCACTGAAGATGACCCAGATGAACTAACGTCATCATTAATGCAAACTTGGAAATTGGATCAAGAGCAAGTGACAGAGGTAGCGTTAGCAAAACTAGAGGATGGTTATGCCTCGATTAGTCGTAAAGCAATTGAAAAAATAATACCTGGTTTAGAAAAAGGTCTAACTTACGACAAGGCAGTAAAAGAGGTGTATCCACACCATTCTGATTTCCGTACTGGTGAAATTTTTGATCTCTTACCTTATTATGGTGAAATTCTACCAAATAGCGTCATTGGTGGCACATATGCACCAGAAGACAAAGATAAACCCGAGAAATATTTTGGAAAAATTAACAATCCAACCGTACATATAGCACTGAATCAAGTAAAAAAACTGATCAACGCGCTTATTAAAAAACATGGGCATCCGAAACAAATCGTTGTTGAATTGGCACGTGATCTAAAAGAATCCCCAGAAGCCATTAAAAAAGATCAAACCAAAAATAAAAACATCAACGATCGGATTAACAATGAATTAGAAAAAATCGGTGTAAAACAAAATTACCAAAATAGGATGAGATTTAAGCTATGGGAAGATCTTTCAAAGGTTCCAGAGTTGAGACACTGTCCCTTTTGTTCTTCAGATCATCCTATTAGCATTGCTCAATTGTTTAGTAACGAATGTGAAGAAGAACATCTATTGCCATTTTCGCGCAGTTTTAATGATGGAAGAGCGAATAAGGTTATTGCGCACCAATACTGTAATCGCGAGAAGGGAAATAGAACACCATTTGAAGCATTTGGCGGTGACAAAATAAGATGGAGCATTATTCAAGCGCGCATTCAAAACATGCCTAAAAACAAGCAATGGCGCTTCAAAGAAGAAGCCTGGGAAATTGCAAAAGGACAAGGTGAGGATATCATTGCGCGCCAATTAAATGATACACGTTACATGTCTAAAATAACCCATCAATATCTTGCTGCGGTTTGCGATAATCAAAAAGGAAAAAATAATGTATATACCATCCCAGGTCAACTAACCGCTATGCTACGTGATAAATGGGGATTGAACAAGCTTGTCTCTGAGGTTTGGCAGCAAACTATTCAGAAGCTTTTTTCAAACAAACCTGAATTAATTAGCACTCTTATCAAGGATGACAACACTCAGAAAAATCGACATCATCACCTGCACCACGCCGTTGATGCAGTAGTTATTGGCTGCACTGATCGAGGTATGTTGAAAAAAATATCAGATGCAGCCAATGACTTTGAGACAAGAGATGCATTACGAAGCAAACGTCATCAATTGATGGATAACATGCCAGAACCTTTTGACAATTTTAGAAATCAGATTGCCAAAATACTTGATAACCTCGTTATTTCCTACAAACCTGACCACGGTGGCGCCAAACATGCAATTCATGCGGCCCGACCTTTTACTGTATCACCGTTACACGACCAAACCGCTTATGGATTTATTCGACCTGCTGAAAAAAAAGGTAGGATTGTTGTCGCAACTCGCAAAGCTATACAAGATTTCGAATCAATAAAACATATAGAAGAAATTCCGATCAATACAGTTATTCGTAAGTCATTATTAGATAAAATGAATGGAATTCTGGAAGGCAGTAGTCAATGGAAAGAGGCGCTAAGCGAGTTCTCTAAAGAAATGAATATCCGTCATATCCGTATTCATATTGAAAAAACGCAAGATGTTATGATTAATATTCAGCAGCCAATTAACAAAGGACCACAACATACCCGGGGTAAAACATATAAATTTTATGCTTTAGGCGGAAACGATCGCGCTGAGATTTGGCGCCCCACAAAAGGCAAGGACACTATGAAGTGGCAATGCGAAGTTATTTCTAATTATCATGCACATCAAAAAAATTTCGTTCCTAATTGGCGACGAGAGAATCCGACGGCTAAGCTAATAATGCGTTTGTACATCAATGATATGGTAGCATATGAAGAAAATGGAGTTACTAAAATATGTCGAGTGAAAAAAATTAATCAGAATGGTAAAATTTATCTGCGTCCACATCAAATTGCCGTTGAGCAAACTGATAAATTAAGTTGGGCGGCTTCAGCTAATCAATTACAACAAAAAAAATCGCGTAAAATTTCAGTCGATATTACAGGTAACATTAAAGACCCGATGAGAATAAAATAAAAATCTTAAAATAAATAATATTATGTCAAAACGCATAATTGAAATAGCATCAAACAACCGGCACCTTGCGGTTGAACGCGGGTTCATGACCGTCGCAGAAGATCACAAAATAATTGCTCGAATCCCCTTAGATGATATTGCTGCCATAATCAGCTGCGCACACGGCCTGACCTACTCTAACAATCTGCTAGTACAATTAGCCTTTAGAAAAGCGATTTTTGTCATTTGTGGGTCTAATTTTTCACCTGTTGCCTTTTTGTGGACAGTTGAAGGCCACCACCAGCAATCTGCTCGTATTGAAACACAGATAAACTCTTCTGCTCCCAAGAGTAAACAGCTCTGGAAACAGATTGTTCGCGCCAAAATCAGCCAACAAGCAGCTATTCTTGCTATTCTAGGTCGTAATAATGCATCGCTTGTTAAAATGATTGGCAAAGTACGTTCGGGCGATCCCGATAATATAGAAGCACAAGCAGCAAGGCGATATTGGCCACTCGTTTTCGGCGATCAGTTTCTACGTGATCAAACTGCAGGTGGTATCAATGCCATGCTAAATTATGGTTACACAATAATTCGTTCCGCGATGGCACGCAGCATCATGGCAGCAGGACTTCACCCATCAATTGGCATTCACCATAGCAACATATATAACCCTTTGCGCTTGGTAGACGATTTGATGGAACCATTCCGTCCTTTTGTTGACTTGGCTGTCTATCAGCTTGTCAAAGAAGGACACAGCACCGTTACCCCTGATGTCAAAGCCAGGTTAGTTTCACTACTTGATATAGAAGTATTGGCCAAGACTGGTACAACATCATTTCGTGCGGCTATCCAAAATATGGCGGTTTCCTTGGCTCATATATTCGAAGGATTGCACAATACCTTAGAATGCCCTCGGCCTTATGATTCCTTATAGTAGACATAGACTTATGTGGATGATGATCATGTTTGATTTACCGGTTGGCACACCAAAGGAGCGGCGCTTGGCAACAGACTTTAGAAATACATTGTTAGATCAAGGATTTGAAATGTCCCAATTTTCCGTATACATTCGTTTTTGTGGTGACAGAAGTCATACAGAGTCCTATGTTAAAAAAATAAAACGAGCAGCCCCACCAGATGGAAAAATATCTATCCTATTTTTTACCGACAAGCAGTTTTCGGATATTATCAATATTCAGAATCGCTCCGTACAAAGACCCGCGGAAAATCCGATGCAGTATACATTATTATGATAAATTCAAGACAGTTTTTTATACTTAATTTAAAGAAAAAACCCTATATAATCATAGGGTTTCAAATATCGGATTTTAGCTGATTAGAAAACGGCGTCAATCTGCAACAAGCACTTAATACAACCCACTTAATTCCTGATTTTAGCTGATTAGAAAACGGCGTCAATCTGCAACCGAAGCAATGTCATCTAACAATCCTGATTATTTTAGCTGATTAGAAAACGGCGTCAATCTGCAACCGGAAGTAAACGATACGCCTCCATCATCTGATTTTAGCTGATTAGAAAACGGCGTCAATCTGCAACTCGTACGTAATACCGCACCATCAACCTTGTATTTTAGCTGATT
>DAIDIB010000054.1 GCA_027459575.1 Gammaproteobacteria bacterium
AGAAAAATCAGCGGGCAATTGATCCAGCCAGACGACGCGATCAAGATATTGAGGGCAATGTGTCAGCAAGTAATCTCGCTGCTTTTTTCGCAATGTTGGACTGATATCGTAAATATAATAATGATCGGGAATTGATTCGGCATCAGCCAGGCTCTGCAGTAACCCGCTGGCGAAGACACCACTACCAGCGCCGAGTTCTAATATGTTATTTACATTGATTTGTTGAACAATCCGCAGCTGTTGCCGCGCGAAACATTGTGCAAATAGAGGGGAGGTCTCCGGCGCGGTGGTAAAATCACCCTCCGAACCCAGGCTAAAATCAGGCCTGAAATAATATCCCAATGAATGATACAGGGCGGCTTTCATAAAACGCTCGAAAGAGATAGCTCCGCCATGGGCGGCAATGTCTTCGCGAATGAATTGAGCAAGAGGCTCGAATAATATAGTCATAAAGGTTTATACTATCATGTATTAAATACAAAGGATGACGCCATGCAAACAAATCAGGCTGACAACACACCCAAAGTCGCATTAATCACCGGCGCCGCTCGGCGCGTAGGCGCGGAAATTGCCCGTACCCTGCATGCCGCAGGTATGAATATTATCATTCATTACAATGCCTCGGAAGACGAAGCGCTGGAATGCTGTAAAAAACTGAATCAAGAACGTGATAAATCAGCTGTGGCCTTGCGAGGCGACTTATTATTGCCAGAAAGCGAGGTTTCCTTGGTGCAGCAGGCGGTGGGAATATGGCAGCGGCTGGATGTGCTGGTGAATAACGCTTCCCGTTATTATCGCACCAAATTTGGCAAAGTGACCGAGTATTCATGGGATGACTTAATGAGCTGCAATTTGAAGGCGCCATTTTTTTTATCGCAAGCGGCGGCGCCACATCTTGCGGCGTCATCTGGATGTATAATTAATATTACAGATATTCGCGCGGAGCGGCCGTTTCACGATTATTCCGTTTACAGCATATCCAAAAGTGGCTTGAGTATGATGACCAAGGTGCTGGCGAAAGAATTGGCGCCGCTGGTGCGAGTCAACGCGATTGCGCCAGGCCCTATTTTATGGCCGGAAGGAGAAAACGCTCTCTCGGATGGCGAAAAAGAAGAAATTATAGAAAGTACATTATTGCTGCGGCCTGGCGAGCCACAAGATATAGCCAAGACCGCACTGTTTTTGGCGACTGAGGCTAACTATACGACCGGCCAAACGCTTTATGTAGATGGTGGCCGTGCGTTATCAGGAAAGGGCGGCTAGAGTGAGCTTCATACGAACAACATTTGTGTCAGCTTATCGCGCGAGATTGTATCCCAATTTTTGGGATATGCTGGCGCTGCTGCTCGTGTTGTCGTGCATCATGTTTTTTGCCTGGAACGCGAGGCAAATGACGACGCCGTATCAAGTGGGTGAGAGTATCCCCATCAGTCTGAGTGTTGGCATGTTGCCCTTATACGCGGGCCGCACCGTTATGCGCATGCTGATTGCGATGATGTTTTCCTTGCTGTTTACTTTTACATTCGCCACTTGGGCGGCTAAAAGTCATCGTGCGGAACGGCTGATTATTCCCATGATCGACGTGTTGCAATCCGTGCCCATTCTTGGATTTTTATCGGTGACAGTGGTGGGTTTTATCGCGCTGTTCCCTGGCAGTCTGCTTGGCCCAGAGTGCGCGACCATTTTTGTGATTTTTACCTCGCAAGCCTGGAACATGGCGCTGGGTTTTTACCAAACCTTGCGTTCCGTGCCAGCGGAGATGGAAGAGGCAGGGCGCATGTTTCACTTATCTGCCTGGCAACGTTTTTGGCGCATCGAAGTGCCATTCTCCATGCCGGGTTTATTATGGAACATGATGGTGTCCATGTCCGCCGGCTGGTTTTTTGTGGTGGCTGCCGAAGCAATCAATGTATCAAATCAGCAAATTTTACTGCCCGGTATCGGTTCCTACATCGCTACGGCAATTAATGCTGCAAATATGCAGGCGATTGTCTATGCCATTATCACCATGTTAATTGTGATCGTGATTTATGACCAGCTATTGTTTCGTCCGCTAGTTGCCTGGGCGGAAAAATTCAAGTCAGAACAGCATGCCTCAGAAAAAATGCGAGAATCATGGGTGATTGACTTCTTTAGACGTACACGCATGATGCGACTGGTTGGTGTAAGACTGTCCTGGATTTTTGACGCGATAGTCAACGTTCGCTTTCTTCGGCTGAGTGCGAAATCAGAACCGTCTACTGTTCCCCATCTTCGTCTGGATTATTTGGGCGACAAGCTTTGGAGTACGATTGTGATTGCAGTGTATGTTGGTGTATTCTGCTATTTTTCGATAGATATCGTGCAGCATGTCAAGTCGAGTGAAATTCCATACGTTTTTCTACTTGGGCTGATTACCGCATGTCGTGTTTTTGTGCTTATTATACTTTGTTCACTCCTGTGGGTGCCAGTCGGCATTTGGTTAGGTTTGCGACCCGCCATGTCAAGCATCGCACAACCGATCGCACAAATTCTCGCGGCATTTCCTGCGAACTTGCTTTATCCATTTGTCGTCGTGTTCATTGTAGCGAATCACCTGAACCCGAATATCTGGCTAACACCGCTGATTTTGCTCGGTTCGCAATGGTACATATTATTTAATGTGATTGCCGGCGCATCAACCATACCAAAAGAATTAATACAGGTGGCGGATAATCTGGGCGTGGTGGGTTGGTTGCGCTGGAGCAGATTATTATTACCGGGCATTTTACCTTATTATATAACCGGTGCCATTACCGCCGCGGGCGGCGGCTGGAACGCCAGCATTGTGGCGGAAGTGGCAAGCTGGGGTAACCAGCAAGTAGAGGCGGATGGATTGGGCGCGTATATTACACATTATACAACCACAGGCGATTTTATTCATGTCGCGCTTGGCATCGGCATGATGTGCATTTTGGTTTTAATATTGAATCGGTTGTTATGGCGACCGCTATATGAATACGCTGAAAAGCGTTTTGTGCTGGAGTAACGTGGTATGTCAGAGCCAATTATTGAAATCATCAATGTTGAAAAGTCGTTCAAGAAAGGCGACCGGCAGGAATTGCTCGTGCTCGACAACATCAACTTCAAGATGTACGAAGGCGAAATTGTCGCGGTGCTTGGCAAGTCAGGTTCTGGCAAATCGACGTTGATGCGTATCATTGCGGGATTGATTGGCGCGAGCGCAGGTACGGTGATGTATCGAGGCAAGCCTGTTAAAAAGCCGGTGCGCGGTATTTCAATGGTGTTTCAGTCCTTTGCTCTATTGCCATGGCTGACGGTGCTGCAAAATGTGGAATTAGGTCTGGAAGCGATCGGCATTGACCGTGATGAACGACGCGAACGCGCTATTAAAGCCATAGACATGATCGGTTTAGACGGGTTCGAATCCGCGCTGCCGAAAGAATTATCCGGTGGTATGCGTCAACGTGTGGGTTTCGCGCGCGCGCTAGTTGTTAATCCCGACATTCTATTGATGGACGAGCCTTTCTCTGCGCTGGATGTGCTGACCGCAGATAACTTAAAAAGTGACTTGCTTGATCTGTGGCAAAGCAAAAAAACCGGCTTGAACGGCATTATTTTTGTGACACACAGTATCGAAGAAGCGATCGCTATCGCGGACCGCATCATTATTTTTAATAGTAACCCAGGGTCCATTCGTGCAGACTTACGCGTGACTTTGCCTTTCCCGCGCAGTGATCTGGATCCGCGCTTCCGCAATCAGGTTGACCGTGTTTATACCTTGATGACTACGCAGCCGGTTGAAGAACGCATGAGTGAAGATTCCGTTGGTCACGCGCAAATTGATATTGGTTATCGTCTGCCAGAAGCAAATATTTCCGAAGCGACCGGATTGCTGGAATTGTTAAACTCACCCGAGCATCAAGGCAAGATGGATTTGCCCGTGTTGGCGGATACACTCACGCTCGACATCGATGATTTATTCCCACTAACAGAAACCTTAGACATTTTGCAATTCGCGAAAGTATCGAAAGGTGACATTACCATCACCGACGAAGGCAAACATTTTGTCGACGCGGATATTCTGGAGCGTAAAAAAATATTCTCCGTCGCACTAAAAAAACACGTTCCCCTCGCGCGTTACATCTACGACCAACTCGTGCGCCACCCCAGACATCGTGCGCTGGAAGAAAATTTTCTTTCGTTGCTGGAGGATTATCTTTCTGAAGATGAAGCGGAACGAGTGCTGCGTACGGTTATTGAGTGGGGTCGATATGCTGAGTTATTCGCTTATGATTACAACTCGGGTGTGTTGAGCCTCGAAAACCCGCATTAGTATTGGTTGGTTAGCGGTTACACGCAAAATCCTTGCAAAATATTAAATCCGACAATTGAATCTATCAATTTTCATAACATATGGATTATATGTAATTTATTAATGAATTTTGCCACAAAAAAAAATTAGTATATTTTGTGGCAAGGAGCTAATTTTATCATGACTAAATTGGATCGATTTAAATCTTCTGGGGGCTCACCCATTGGGTGAGTCTTCTTTGACGGTAAAATCATGAAATTCTCCAGAAAAATGTAGAGTTTCTCAGATTTACCTTAGATTTCAACTGCTGTATTTAGGATAATAGCCTTGCAAGGTTTTCTGAAGCGACCTGGTTGAAGACAGATGAGCAGGCTGAACTGTTATTAGATTTGCGTGGTGTGAGTCGTTTGCAAGGCGATGAGTTTGTTCACGCTATTGTTAAGAAGGTCTGCGCTAAACCAGAGGCGCTTAAAAAAGCATTGGTGAAGAGAATTCAAGAAGGAAATCTGGATGAGTCGGAACTAGAGATGCTGGTATCTCCTGTTAAGCCGACAAAGCCTTGGGATTATGTTGAGCCTGCGCCTGCGTCTGATTCTATGTGTTCGATAATGTAGTTAAAAGAATTCTGTTTATATAACCCCGGATGAGAAAAGCACTCATCCGGGGTTAAAATATCATTTTTCATTTAACTCTTTCGACTCACTTAAACAGCCTGCAAGGGTCGCCAGTTTGGCAAGATTACTACTTAATAATTCCGCGCAATAAATAAACCCTTCCATATAAAGCAGATTGTCTCCTTCATGTAGATTTTTCTCACATTCTGCGGCGAGGGTTTCTATGCGAGGAATCGTGATGTTGGCTTTTTGCTTATGTTCGCCAAGCGCGTTGATGATGGAGTTAAATGCATCGATAATAGTCTGGTTAAAGTTTTCAAGGGCGCCAAGCTTGGCGAAGTCAGGCGATGATTTGATGATTTTTTTGAAAGCAATGTGCATAAACGTAATAGCGCGTAAAATTTCTTTCTCACAATACACTTTTTGTAAAAATCTGCCTTGATTAAATGCGCCTGTACGTAACCGTTCACGGCGTGAATCGACGGCTAGCTGACGTTGTTTTGATAAGGATTTTACAATTTCTTCGTCGGTTCCAATATAATTTAATTTGTCGATTTGATCGGGCTCTTTGATTACCGAAGCAATATAGTAATCACGCATTTTTTCCAGCGTGTCGATTTGTGCGCGTCGTAAATGAGTCCGTGCGTGAATGGGCAAGATAAATTGCGATACCAGTGTCGCGATCAGCAAGCCAACGCTGATTTCCAGGAAGCGCTCGCCGGCAAATAGAATAGTCGGTTTTTGCCCCAGCATGATAATAGCAGTGGTGACGGCGCCTAGTGTGCTCGCATAACTTAAATTTTCCCGTCCAGCGCTAATAAAGCTAAAAATAAAAGCTGAGATGCCGACCGCGGCGATAACAGCCAAACGATTATCGCCTATGGTCTTCAATGCAATAACAGCGAACAAGCAGCCAACCAGTGTGCCAATAAAACGTAAATACGATTTTTGCAGCACGCTGCCAACGTATAATTGCGAGCACATTACAACAATAATCGTGATCACCACCCATTGATCTGAGGGAAAGCTGATGATGTAGGTGAGTAATATACCAATGCAGCAAGCAATAAGCGTTTTGAAACTGTGGATGAGATACTCGATGTTGATTATTTTGCGTAACACGGGTGGTGTTTCCTTTAAAGATTATTCCCCGGATGAAACAAAAAGCGTTTCATCCGGGCTACGCCTACTCTAATAAACTCCTCAACATCCACGCAGTCTTATCATGCTCCGTCTTGCGCTGTATAAACAAATCCATCGTGACTTCATCTTTTTCCTTTTGCGCCCATTCGATCATTTTATCAATCTGTCTGCCCATTAATTCATGATCGTGGAGTAATTCACCTATCATCGCTTCCGCTTTTATATTGCCATCCGCTTCCTTAATAGAGGTCAGCATCAGAAACTGTGAAAAAGAAGCAGGCGCGATAATATTCAGCGCGCGTAAACGCTCGGCAATCAAATCCGTCGCGTCCGCTAGCTGTTCGTATTGTGCCTCGAATAATTTATGGTACTCTGCGAAATGTGGGCCTGTCACATTCCAGTGAAAATTCTGCGTTTTTAAATACAGTACATAGGTGTCGGCCAGTAAATGTGCCAGGCCGTCTGCTACATGACTGCGGTATTTTTGAGCGGGGAGTACTTTCTGTTTCATGGGCGGCTCCTTATGGTCATCCTTGGTGGTGGATTATGCGCTTCGCGCCAATCCCCCTACGTCTATAATATTATACCTTGCCCCCGCGGCAAATATTTAATAGAATACGGCCGTTGCTGCGGGGTGGAGCAGTCTGGTAGCTCGTCGGGCTCATAACCCGAAGGTCGTAGGTTCAAATCCTGCCCCCGCTACCAAATTACAGCAATAAAAAGAGAACCCCTGATGGGGTTTTTTATTTCTAGGAATGGGCTTTTTGCCCATTTTTTGTATGTGGTGACTAGATGGGCAAGATTGATCCGGAACTCTATGAGCGATTTAAAACCGTTGTTGAAACAATGGGATACGAGCTTGTAGGCTGTGAAATGCAATCGCATGGTAGTCAGATACTGTTCCGTATTTATCTGGATAGCATAACCGGCGTGACGGCGGATGATTGTTCTAAAGTTAGCCATCAAATTAGCGCTATGATGGATGTGGAAGACCCTATCCAGAGTCGATATGTGCTGGAAGTGTCTTCACCAGGTATTGACCGGCCGCTGTTTGAACTTGAGCACTATCGCCGTTTTATTGGCAGCCGAGTGAAGGTAAGGCTTGCGGTGCCTGTCGGCCAGCGTCGTCAGTATACGGGTTTGCTGAAAGGTGTAGAGGGAGAAACAGTGCATTTGCTCGTTGAAGGCAGCGGGCAGGAATTAGCGCTGTCATTCTCAAATATTGAAAAGGGAAACCTCATCGGTGAGGTTCATTTATAATTTCAGGGATAGTTGGATAGTGGGGTCGTGCTATGAACAAAGAGATCTTATTGGTGGTCGAGGCGGTGTCCAACGAAAAGGGCGTGGCCGTTAATGACATTTTGGAAGCGATTGAAGCCGCGCTGGAAATTGCGACTAAGAAAAAAGCCGGTCAGGAAATTGATGTCAAAGTGAAAATCAACTCGAAGACAGGTGACTATTCAACTGAACGTCGTTGGAAAGTGGTGTCAGATAACATCGACGACCTGCTGGAAGAAGAAGACTTTAACGAGCTGACCATGATCAAGCTTGCTGATGCTAAAAAGCAGCAGCCAAAAATTCAGGTCGGTGAATATATCACCGAACCGATGGAATCCGTCGAATTTGGCCGTATTGCCGCGCAAAAAGCGAAACAGGTGATCATCCAGAAAGTATTGGACGCTGAGCGCAGTCAAATTGTTAATGCCTATCGTGAGAAGATTGGCACGCTCATCATGGGTACCGTCAAACGCGTGACACGTGATTTCATCGGCCTTGATTTAGGTAGCAATGCGGAAGCAATGTTGAATCGCAGCGAAATGATTCCACACGAAGCATTCCGCGTGGGCGATCGCGTGCGCGCTTACTTGTATGACATCCAGACCGAAGGCACCAAAAGCCCACAAATTTTGGTGAGCCGTACCCGTCCGCAAATGTTGATGGAATTATTCAAGATTGAAGTGCCAGAAATTGGTGAAGAGTTGATAGACATTAAAGCGGCCGCGCGTGATCCAGGTTCGCGCGCCAAGATTGCCGTCAAAACAAACGATGGTCGTATTGATCCTATCGGTGCTTGCGTTGGTATGCGTGGTTCACGTGTGCAGGCGGTATCGGGCGAATTGGGTGGCGAGCGCATTGATATTGTGCTGTGGGATGATAATCCGGCGCAGTTGGTTATTAACTCTATGTCACCGGCGGAAGTGGCTTCTATTGTGGTTGATGAAGACACACACACCATGGATATCGCGGTTAAAGCCGATCAACTCTCGCAGGCAATTGGTCGTCATGGCCAAAACGTGCGTCTGGCGAGTGATCTCACCGGCTGGACCCTCAATGTGATGACTGAAGAAGAAGCGCAGGCTAAATCCAGCGCCGAAGGTGAGAAGATCCTAAAACTGTTTGAAGAAAAATTAGCTGTTGAAGCCGCTATCGCGGAAGCACTGGTGAGCGAAGGGTTCTCCACGCTGGAAGAAGTCGCTTATGTGCCAGCGCAAGAATTACTGGAAATCGATGGCTTCGATCAGGAAATTGTGAATGCCTTGCGTGAGCGTGCCAAAGCGGCGCTGTTAACCCAGGCCATTGCGCAAGAACAAGCACTGGAAACCGAACCAGCGCAAGATTTGCTGGAAATGGAAGGAATGGATAAACACATGGCTTACGTGTTGGCCAGCCATGGTATAATTACCCGTGAGGATTTGGCGGAACAATCCGTTGATGATTTGCTGGAAATTGGCAGTATTAATGAACAGGACGCGGCGAAGCTGATCATGACAGCGCGTAAAATTTGGTTTGATGAGTAATAAACAGGGGCTGTGTGCGTGGTAAAGAAAATGACAACCGATACTGAGAGTGCGGGCGTATCTGTAAAACAATTTGCAGATGAAATTGGCGTGACAGTTGATCGCCTGCTTGGGCAATTTGCGGACGCGGGAATTAAAAAAGTTTCCAGCGCGGATGATCGTGTTAGTCAGGATCAAAAACAACAGTTGCTGCATTACTTGCAACAACATCATGGGGCGAAGCAAAACGCCGTGCCGGAAAAAATCGTTCTGCGTCGCGTAAAAAAAACCAGTGAAATTAAAGTTAGTGGTACGCATGGCGGCAGTTCCAAAACAGTCAGTATCCAGGTTCGCAAAAAACGCACCTTTGTTAAACGCCAGGTAGATGAAGCTGCTAGCGCGGCTGCGGAAGAAATTAAACAAGAACAACCAGTAGAGACAGGTGTTACTACAGCAGAAGAAATGATTGCTGTCGCGCCGCCAGTTGAAGTCGTCGAAAAAGCAGCGACAGAAACCGCTGCGCCAGAGGCGGCGGTAGAAGAAATGGTGGCGGAAAAAACGCCGGAACAAGCGGCGGTGGAAGAAAAAGCCAAAACAGCGGTCATCGCGCCCACCAAGCGTAAAGAAAAACATCACGGCGATGAAGAAAGTGAAGCGGATAAAAAACGTAGGAAAAAATCACGAGATAGCGCGCGCCAGGTAGATAAAAATTTAGAATCATTGCTCACACGCGGCGCGGATTTAGGTCGGGTCTTGAGTCATGTGGACGAAGACATTGAACAGGCGCATCGCAGACATGGGCGCTCACGCAATGCCGCGCATCATAAAGTGAAAGTGCAGGCATTCACCAAACCAACCGCACCGCAAATACATGAAGTTGAAGTGCCTGAAACAATTTCTCTGGGCGAATTGGCATCGCGCATGTCCGTTAAGGCGGCGGAAATCATTAAAATTTTAATGAAAAACGGCACGATGGCCACCATTAACCAGGTATTAGATCAGGATACCGCCGTGTTGATTGTTGAAGAGCTGGGCCATAAAGCGAAGCTGGTCAGTTCCGATGCGGTTGAAAAAGAACTTGAAAAAGACATGGCAGTGGAAGGTGAGCAGAAACCCCGTCCGCCGGTGATTACCATCATGGGCCACGTTGACCATGGTAAAACAACCTTGCTCGATTATATTCGCACCACCAAAGTGGCCGCTTCTGAAGCGGGTGGTATTACTCAGCACATTGGTGCTTATCACGTATTAACGCCTAAAGGCACTATTACTTTCCTCGATACACCAGGCCACGCGGCGTTTACCGCTATGCGCGCGCGCGGCGCCAAACTGACAGACATCGTTATTCTTGTCGTTGCGGCGGACGATGGTGTGATGCCGCAAACAGTAGAAGCGGTTGAACACGCGAAAGCCGCCGGCGTGCCGATTGTGGTGGCAGTCAACAAAATGGATAAACATGGCGTTGAGCCAGATCGCATTAAAAACGAATTATCCGCGCATGGGCTTATCCCGGAAGAATGGGGTGGCGACGCGATGTTTGTGCCGATTTCTGCTAAAACGGGAATGGGCATCGACAACTTGTTAGATTCCGTATTGGTTCAGGCAGAAGTATTAGACTTGAAAGCAGTGGTAGATTGTCCGGCACGTGGCGTGGTGATCGAATCCCGACTCGATCGTGGCCGTGGCGCGGTAATGAGTGTACTGGTACAACAGGGTACATTGCGCAAAGGCGATATTATTCTCGCTGGACTCGAATATGGACGTATTCGCGCCATGTTTGATGAAACGGGTAAACCCATCGAAAGCGCCGGCCCATCCATTCCAGTCGAAGTGTTAGGCTTATCTGGTGTGCCGCAAGCAGGCGATGACTTTATTATTGTGCCAGATGAAAAACGCGCGCGCGAAGTAACAGCTTTCCGTCAGGTTAAATTCCGTGAAGCGAAGATGTTGCGACATACACCAAAGCTCGAAGATTTATTGCAGCGCATCGAAGCGGAAAAAGCAGCGGTGACGGTGCTCAATCTGGTATTGAAAGCGGATGTGCTCGGTTCAGTTGAAGCGTTGCGTCACACCTTATCGGAGTTATCCAACGCGGAAGTGCGCGTGAATATCATCAGTAGCGGCATCGGCGGCATTAACGAAAGCGACGTTAATTTGGCGATTGCTTCTAACGCGATTATTATCGCGTTCAACGTGCGCGCGAATTCCGAAGCACGCAAATTGATGGAAGCTAACAGTGTAGACGTGCATTACTACAACATTATTTACGATGTAATTAACGCGGTGAAGAAAGCGATCAGCGGCGTATTGGCGCCTGAGATTCAGGAAAAAGTCGTGGGTCTCGCGCAAGTGCGTGACGTGTTCCGCTCATCGAAGATTGGCGCGATCGCTGGTTGTATGGTGCTGGAAGGTACCGTCAAGCGTAATCTGCCTATTCGCGTGTTGCGTGATAACGTAGTGGTATTTGAAGGCGTGCTAGAGTCTCTGCGCCGCTTTAAAGACGACGTATCTGAAGTGCGCTCTGACACCGAATGCGGTATCGCGATTAAAAATTACAGCGATATTAAACCTGGCGATCAGATCGAAGTATTTGAGCGCATTGAAATTAAACGCGAGATCTAACAGCCATGAGACGCGGATTTGATCGCTCGCAACGCATCGCCGACCAGATACAGCGTATTCTGGGGCCCATGTTGTTGCAAGAAATGGGCGATGAGCGCATGCGACTTGTCACTATTACCAGTGTGACGGTGGCGCGAGATCTTTCTTTCGCGAAAATTTACGTGGGTGTGTTGAGTGAAGATGCGGCCGCGATTAAAGATATTGTTAAGGCATTAAATAACGCGGCTAAAACATTACGTTATCGATTAGCGCAGGAAATTGAGTTGCGCATCATGCCGGAATTAAAATTTGTATACGATGAATCAGCGGCGCACGGATTTAAAATTTCCAGTCTGATCGACGCCGCCATTAATAAAACAGAAAACAAAGATAAAAAATAATGCGTAGAAATATAAATGGTATACTCCTGCTCGATAAACCCGCCAACATGACATCTAATGGCGCGTTGCAGCGCGTCAAACGACTTTTCGCTGCTAAAAAAGCGGGACACACGGGCAGTCTTGATCCTATCGCGACTGGCATGTTGCCACTTTGCTTTGGCGAAGCCACCAAATTTTCGCAATATTTGTTAGATTCAGATAAAACTTACTACGTCACGGCGAAGCTGGGCGTAACCACCACGACAGGTGATAGCGAAGGCAGTGTGGTGATGACGACTCCGGTGGTGGATGTTACTCCGCAACGAATTACCGAAGCCATGCAGCGTTTCCTGGGCGAATCGCAGCAAATTCCACCGATGTATTCAGCGATTAAGCACGAGGGCAAGCCCTTGTACGAGCTGGCGCGCAAAGGCATTGAAATTGAACGCAAGCCACGTCGTATCCATATTTTTTCGCTGACGCTTGAGGCGCTTGAAGGCGATCAGATGACCTTCACCGTGCATTGCAGCAAAGGTACCTATGTGCGCACGCTGGTCGAAGATATCTGTAAAGAATTGGGCTGTGGCGCGCATGTTATCGCATTGCGTCGTGTTTGTGTGTCACCTTATCAGCACTTATCCATGGTGACGATGTCAGAGTTGGAAGCCATGGCGCAGAATAACGGTTTTCAACAATTAACGAGCTGCTTGTTGCCTGTTGAGTCTTCGGTTGATGCTTATCCAGCGATTACTTTGACGACCGCGTCGGCGTTTTACATGCGTACCGGTCAGCCTGTGCGTGCCAGTTTTCCCGCCAACGCCACACTTGTGCGTTTATTGGCGGAAGATGGCAAATTTATAGGAATGGGTGAAGTGATGTCGGATGGTAGAGTAAAACCGCATCGTCTTGTTGCCTAGGGTGGATTAGACGCGTAGGGCGTCGTGCCACCAAATAATGGTGGAGATTCATGTCAAAACACAAAAAACCAGATCATGTGTTTTTTAACAATTCTCCCGAAATTTTTTACCAGATTTTATCGCATTTTAATGTTCATGATCTTGCCGCCATGTCGCAAGTAAGCAGATGGGCGCATGCTATTGTTGCCAATCTCGATGTTGATTATCTGGCGCGCATGATTAAAAAAGTTAGACGAAAAGGACAATATAGCAAAAAAATTGCTGTTTCCAGACCGTTCACTTGCACTTATGCACAAATATGCGAAAAATTAAATCTGCAAATGCAAAAAGAAAAAGAGATATGGGCGACAACATATGGAGCACTGTAAGGGATAACGATAATTCTTGCAGTGTCTTGCGGAGCTATGACGGGCAGCTCATTATTGGATAGTGTAATAGACATTAGTGATTTTACGCCATTCGGATTGACGGGATACGATATCGGATACATCGGCGGCATGGGTATTCTACGCTGGCTGTTGTTTGAAATGTTTCGCGCTACGAAGAATGCAAATGAGAGCCAGGGGGGGGGCGCCCCTTATCGTCATCTGCAGGTGGTAAAGGAAGATAGTATAAAAGTTAAATTACGATTTTAAACCAATTCTTTTTTTGCCAAGGGCTTTGTTGCATAAATAG
Organism: Gammaproteobacteria bacterium; assembly: GCA_027459575.1. Classification (GTDB taxonomy): domain Bacteria; phylum Pseudomonadota; class Gammaproteobacteria; order DSM-16500; family DSM-16500; genus Aquicella. Next base: position 13,402 of record DAIDIB010000054.1, read on the forward strand.
TCGCGAATACGGCCATCTAACCCTTTGAAAAACCATGAAAACTCCATTAGGATTCGTTCGTCTAAAAAAAATCTTATATGGATGGAACCATGGCTCGCAAAAAGCAGTACCGTATTCGCAACTGGTCAGAGTATAACAAGGCATTGGTTAGTCGTGGAAGTCTAACAGTATGGTTTGATGAAGAATCAATTGCTGACTGGCACAATACGCAGCTATCAGGCCAGCGTGGCCGACCCCAAGACTACTCTGATACCGCGATTATTTGCGCATTAACTCTGCGTAACTTATTCCGCTTGCCACTGCGAGCAACACAAGGGCTTGTTGCCTCATTAATTAAATTACTTTGCCTTCCACTTATTGCGCCTGATTATTCAACGTTAAGCCGCCGCCAAGCTTCGCTTACACTTCCAGCGTATAAGAATAAAAACAACAAACCAGTTCATTTAGTAGTGGATGGCTCTGGGATAAAAATTTTTGGCGAAGGCGAATGGAAAATGCGCCAACATGGTAAGGAAAAAAGGCGTACCTGGAGAAAATTGCATATAGCGGTTGATGAGTCCACACAAGACATTGTCATGTCAGTTATATCTGATGCAAATGTACATAATGGCGAGGTATTAAGTTTATTGCTACCGTCCAAGGGCAAGCTTGCTGTTAGCCAAGTCACAGGTGATGGCGCATATGACTCACACGACTGTTATCTCGCAGCTATTAACATAGGCGCGAAACCATGTTTTCCTCCACGCGAAAATGCTGCGCGTCGCAAGGCAACAGATGAGACATGGCGTTTACGAAATCATGCTGTGGGACGCGTCAGAGAAAAGGGACTTAAAAAATGGAAAGAAAAAAATAATTACCATAGGCGAAGTCTGTCCGAAACAGCCTTCTCAAGGCTGAAAAAAATATTTGGCAGCTATGCTGCCAGTCGAGTTTTTGAAAATCAAGCGATTGAGTTGGCATTACGTTGCCATATTTTAAATAAAATGAATCAACTTGGTATGCCAGATTCGGTGCGAACCTAGGAAATCTTTGAAATATAGGGCTTTTCGCGAGAAATAAGCATTTATGCAACAAAGCCTTTGCCAAGCAAAACTGCTATAAATATTTTATAAATCAATTAGATAAAGAATAGATTAACTATTGCCATGTGATTGCGTAGCTCTAATTTCATACATTATAGGGCAAGAAAATTACTACATTGACAAGAAACAAATCAAGTATATATAGTCTAACAATAAAATTTGATAAGAATACCGGAGGAGAGAATGCTAGTGCGATCAAATA
>DAIDIB010000055.1 GCA_027459575.1 Gammaproteobacteria bacterium
AGAGAATTAAATTCCTATCTCACCACCGCGCGCGAGTTGGTGAAATCACAATTACACGAACCGACTCATAATGAAATTGCGAAAGCTATGGATAAATCTATTGACGATGTCGCGGACATGATGGAATTAAATGAGCGCATGATTTCGCTTGATGTGCAAATTGCTAATGAAAATTCATCCGGTAAGTCACTGGTTGAAGCCATTCCCGATAAAACAACACCTGATCCAGCAGATGCTTTATTGGCAGAGCACATGAATACCAACCTGACTGAATGCCTTACGGTATTAAGTGATAAACAACGCGAAGTGCTTTGCCGTCGCTTTGGCTTAGGTGGTTACGAGCGTCAAACGCTTGAAGAAGTAGGGCAGGCGGTGGGCCTTACTCGTGAGCGAGTGCGACAAATTCAGATGACATCGCTTAAGTTATTGCGTGAAGCGATGATCAAGAGGGGATTGGACGGGGAGAATTTGTGAAATGAAAGCGACAATGAGCATCGTCTATTGGTTTTGCGCGTTGATGGTGTTGTTTGCGACGGGGCTCTGGGGATTCACAGGCGCGGTAACCTCATTTATTATTGCATGTTTTATTGTGGCAGCATTTAACTCGATAGATAATCGGTTGTCGGAGATTGAAGCAAAGTTGCGGGGAAAGGATGTTGGGGAGCATGATGTTGGGCTTCGCGAAAAGCGCTCAGCTGTCATCACCGCGAAAGCGGGGACCTCCATGGAGATCCCCACTTCTGTGGGGATGACACCACCCCCGCCTAAATCTATTTCCAGTCCTCCAGTAGAAACAACGCCAACGACAAGCGAGTTCGAGGAAGATACCGACCCATTTGATAAAGCAATTGTGTTTCTCTCGAAAAAATTAAAAGAATACATTTATTCAGGCAATCCTGTTGCCAATGTGGGCGTGATTATTTTATTCATTGGTGTCGCATTCCTACTGACCTATGCTTCCAACTATATTCATTTTTCAATCGCGGTGCGTTTACTAGGTGTCGCCGCGGCAGGTATTATTTTTTTAATTCTGGGATGGTTGTTACATTCAAAAAAACCTGTGTTCGCTAATATTCTTGAGGGATGCGGTGTTGGTTTGCTGTTTTTAACGACTTACGCGGCGTTCAAGCTTTATGGATTGTTGCCGCCACTAACCGCGTTTAGTTTATTGATTGGCATTGTTGTTATTTCCGCGATTTTGGCTGTTCTGCAAAACGCAAAATCCTTAGCTATTTTGGGTATTTTAGGTGGCTTTCTCGCGCCTATTCTTATTTCTACCTCAAGCGGGAGCGTGACATTATTGTTTTCATACTATGTGGTATTAAATATTTTTATTCTGGCAATCGCCTGGTTTAAGGCGTGGCCGGAGCTGAATTTACTTGGCTTTGTGGCGACTTTTATGGTTAGCGCGTTGTGGGGGTGGCAGGCTTATCAGCCGGCGTATTGTTATGTGTCTGAATTTTTTCTGGCACTATTTTTCTTGTTTTATGTGGCCATCGCGATTTTGTATTCAACTCGCACTTCATATGATTCGATTATCACACTCGGCACACCTTTCATCGTTTATGCCTTACAGGCTGGAATAGTTAACACAAACAATATTAATCATGGTCTGGCGTGGAGCGCGGTTGCATTATGTATTTTTTATGCGGTCACTGGATTTCTTATCAGATTCCTTCGTTATCCAGCCATGCGCACCTTAACAGAAGTGTTCCTCGCGCTCGCGCTGTTATTTGGTACGCTTGCCATTCCGTTGGCTTCGTCAGAAAACTGGACGGTCATTGCCTGGGCGTTTGAAGGTGTCATGCTCATGTATATAGGCATTAAACAACAACGTATTCAATTGCGTTATGCCGCGGCACTTCTGCAAATAGGCAGCGGTTTGTTGTTTATTTTTAATAATGCGAGTGATTTTTATCAATTAAAACCCTGGCTCAATCATTTTTATTTGACTGGCGCCTCAGTGGGTTTGTCGGGATTATTGACCAGCGCGATTTGGAATTACTACGCTAAACAATGCACGCCATCGGAAAAAGACACAGCAGCGGCTCTGATGTGGTGGGGTGTATTATGGTGGTATGGAACGGGGATTTTTGATATTTCAGCGCACGTAAGTACCGATAATGTCATGCGAGTTATCACGATATTTTTTGCCTGCTCAAGCTTTGCATTTTGGGCGGCAAATGAATTTTTGGGTTGGCGTTTATTGCGTTATCCCGCGTTGTTGTTATTGCCCATGATGGTTTTATATTTCTTGTCATTGATCGCAAATCCTCAACCTTACAGCAGTGACATGTTATCAACATGGTGTATCTGTTTTGCCATCTTGTATGGCATGCTCTTTCTGCATGAGAAGTCACCCGCGGACTATTTGCCGAGCTTGCACGTTGTTTCCTTATTGCTGCTCACAGCTGTGATTGCTGTTGTGGCAAGTGGCGCCATGAGCTTGTATCTGCCTGCATGGCCTGATACCTGGCATTACATCATTTGGGGAGTTGTGCCGACATCGATGCTGATCCTGGTTGGAATGAAATCATCGTTATCTATCTGGCCTGTTTACTATTATCCAGTTGTCTATCGCGACACATGCGGTAGTGTGTTAACTGTGTATGTTGTGTTTTGGATCGCATCAAGTTATTTATTAAGCGGTAATTTTTCTCCTTTGCCATATGTTCCTGTTCTAAATCCGCTTGATATGCTAACCATGCTTTCGTTATATACTGTTTTAGTCTGGTGTCGTACCAACAGCGATATAATGTATATTTCGAGAGTTGTGGTGGGTGGCCTGGCATTGGGTTGGGCAACAGTGGTATTGCTGCGTTCATTACACTACTATTTAAATATTCCCTACGATGTTCTTGATCTATGGAGTTCACCCACTGTGCAAACTTCGCTTTCTATTTTCTGGGCGTTATTCGCTGTGATCGCGATGTTTGTCGCGACTCGCATACGCTCCAGAACATTATGGTCGTTTGGAATTGTATTTATATCTGTGGTTGTCATTAAGTTATTCCTGGTGGATTTAAGCAGCGTTGGTACGTTGCAGCGTATCATAACGTTTATTACTGTGGGTATTTTGATGTTAATTAATGGGTATATTTCACCGTTACCGCCTAAAGATAAATAATTGTAAATTTTACGAGGCACTGCCTGGACCTTTGGGTGTGATTTTTACTTCTTTTAAATTTAAATTCCCCAAAACAGACCTCGCGTCTTGTCCAGGAGCAAAAAAAGTGTAAAAGTCACTTCGCAGGATAGTGATATAGAAGAAAAAGATAATAAAAGTTCGGGAAAACCTAGAGGGCCGAGTTCCTAACGGCACGCAACTGCTTTGCGTTTTCAGGCTATAATTATGGTATATTTTAATTAATACCTTAGATAGGAGCTAATTATGCAACGGATCGCATTCAACATGGCTTTACTCACCGTAACATTATTTATAACACAGACTGGTTCAACGGCCTTTGCGGCAGACGATAATTCAACCGTGAATCGTCAAGATAAAACCCTGAACGATAAAAAGGTAGCAGACAATAATGATGCTGCCACCGGCTGCAACCCCGCTACAGGTGAGGGGTGTGATACAAAATCCGCCGTGCCGACGGTATATGATGGTATGGTAATGCCGAATTAATCGTAGCCCGGATGAGTGCTTTTCTCATCCGGGGAGCAGTGCATTGTTTAAGGAATTCCCCGGATGAGAAAAACACTCATCCGGGCTACGTCTATCCCGCCAGATCAAACACCGTCGTTAACTTCTTCGCTACCGGCGCATTTTTCAACTTCACATAAACCGGCAAGCCATTATGATACGGCGGATAATCTTCACCCTGAATCAATGGCAACAAGTATTTACGGCAGGCAGGTGTAATGCCAAAACCATCTTCAGTAATATATTCACGAGGCATTTTGACTTCTACGTTAGCGACTTTTTCCAGTGGCGCTTCGCCAACTGTCCAACGGTACACGTCACCTTTTTCGCGCACGATAATCGGCATCACGGCGTTTTTGCCAGCCAGCGCGAATTCCACCGCCGCTTTACCCATGGCATACGCTTGTTCAACGTCAGTTTTGGAGGCAATATGACGGGCAGCGCGTTGTAAATAATCGGCTAATGCCCAGTGGTATTTATAACCTAAATTTTCTTTGATGGTTTTAGCAATGACTGGCGCAACGCCGCCTAATTGCTTATGACCAAATGCGTCAACCAGGCCGGATTCAGAAATATAATTGCCATCTTCATCTTTTACACCTTCCGATACCACAATCGCGCAATAACCAAACTTTTTAACGGTTTCGTCGACGCGTTTTAAGAAAACTGCGGTATTCAGTTTAATTTCTGGAAATAAAATAATATGTGGCGCATCACCTTCTTTTTCTGCCGCCAGACCACCTGCCGCGGCAATCCAGCCAGCGTGGCGTCCCATTACTTCCATGACAAAAATTTTGGTGGAGGTGAGTGCCATGGAGGCGACATCTAATCCCGCTTCACGAATAGAGACGGCGACGTATTTCGCCACTGAGCCGAAGCCAGGTGAGTTATCTGTAAAAGGTAAATCGTTATCGACGGTTTTTGGAATGCCAATACAGGTAATAGGGTAGTTTAATTCTTTGCTGATCAGCGACACTTTATGCGCCGTGTCTTGCGAATCACCACCACCATTATAAAAGAAATAGCGAATGTTGTGAGCGGAAAACACTTCAACCAGACGTTCATATTGCTTGCGATGTTTTTCAATCGCACCCAGTTTATGCCGGCATGAACCAAATGCACCCGCGGGGGTATTACGTAATGCTGCGATATCCGCATCGGTTTCCAGCGAGGTATCAATTAAATCTTCTGTCAGCGCGCCAATAATCCCATTACGGGCAGCATAAACCTTGCCGATTTTGTCGGCATGCTGCCGAGCAGTCTGTATTACCCCGCAAGCAGAGGCATTAATTACCGAAGTCACGCCGCCCGATTGGGCATATAAGGCATTAAATTTTTCCATGGGTATCTCCAATTAGTTTGCCAGATTGTAGCCTGGACACGTTCTTTGCGTCCAGGAATACCTGACTACATGCTTAAGGGTAAAAAACGTCTCTATATTTGTTCTCCAGAGTGGCGATTTCATCTTGAGTCAAAGAGGCAAATTCTTTTGCTCGAGCTCGTTTTGATAAGACACCTTCATTTTGATACAGAAATCGAATTAACATATCTATGGTTTTATCTGGCATTTGAATGTAGTTATTAATAAAATGCTTTAGCTCATCATGTTTTTTTAAATAATCAATTTCTTCCGGAAGCGTTTTTTCAATAGTAGTCTGGATGCACTCATATAAAAATTCGGCTTGTTTGGTGACATCAAAATAACGATAAAGATTTATTGTTTCATTTAAAACATCAACATTTCCAGATTCCGTTGGTCGCCATTTAATAAGTGAAAGGCGAGGCTTGGAATAGTCTTCGAGTATTTTATGATAATCATTAATCCTGTCTAAAATGACCGCAGAAACTGGAAATACGATGTGAGATGGTGAAAACTTTTTTTCAGCGAGAATATGGTGTATTAAGTATCTATGCAGCCGACCGTTTCCATCTTCCAGAGGATGAATGAAGACAAAGCCAAAAGCAATGCTAGCTGCCACTAAAACGGCATCCATATTACTTTTAGCTAGCAATTCATTGCATGCTATTAATCCATCCATCAGCGGAAATAGATCTTGCCAACGAGCTGATATATGATCGGGGATAGGCATACGCGTTGAGCGTTCATGCACACCGATAAAGCCACCTTCATTTCTATAACCCATATGAGTAAATCTAAAATCTGAAATAATGATTTGTTGTAATCGCAGAAATTCATCATGTGATAATGGGTGAGCGCCTGCCTGACCAATAGCTTGTCCCCATCGTTCGGCGCGAGTTTGAGTTGGTGTTTCACGTTCAATGGCAAAAGATGCTCTGGAATCTTTTAACAGCATAAAAGCAGCTGCACGTAGAAGAATATCATTATGTATTGCAGCAAGCATGGTTTGTGCTTTTTCACTTAGATGCAGAGCAATATATTGATCGAGTTTTTTTGTTCTGCGAATGGTGGGACAAAATGCGGGCGTACCGGGCAAATTATTTTGCACGCGATGTCTTTTTGACAGTCTGGACGGGCCAGGAAATTGCAGGCTGTCATTTAGCGCGTCTACTGTATTTCCTTTGGTTGCGTCATCTAATGCTAACTGTGTTTCTTGTAGCCATTCATATAAAAACCAGATACGACGACTGTAACTTCCGGTGGGCTCTTCTGTGACAATATGAATAATTTCTTCTTTATCTATGACATCAAATAATGCTTTTAAGACAGTTAAGTTAACCCCTTCATACTTAAGTGCAAATACAAGATGACCGCGCAATGAATCTTCGGGTGCATGACGAGGTGTAAGCATTAACCAATTATCAACTTCATATTTATGATGCTTCTTGCTAATCGCCGCTAGCAGGTCGGGTAGGGGGACTTGCAAATCATATGTCTCGATGAGCGCCGCATAACCAGCCAAGGAAACCTCATCCTCTGGGAGGTAACTGCCGTGAAAAACGCTTACAATGCGTGAAAAACGATTTTTATTTGTCATATTTTGTGAAATTTAGCTAAAAAGAGTGATAAAACTAAGTATAGCATGAAAAATAATGAATTTTCATGAAAATCAATTATAATTGATATATTTTTATGAAAAATAATAAAATTTATCAAAAATTAATATATGTTAAATAGATATCCCATAAAAAAACCCCTATCGCATGGGAGGATGCAATAGGGGTTAATGTCTCAAGCACGCATTTAGTAGGAGATACTAACTTGAGTGGTACTACTCGGTTACAGCTGCTTTAACTGGCTCACATTCTTGATAATAGCGTATTGTTGAATGTTCTTGAAAAACAGTGACCGCTGCAGCTCCTGGATTTGCTTCGAGCTAGCCAATACGAAGCTTGAGCCGAGCTTGTTAGCAAGACGTAATACTTCCGTACGGATTTTGCCGGAGATCAACCATTGGTCTTTTTTGGCGATGCCAAGGTAGTTGCCCACCTGTGACAATGAATGCTTGGCCTCGTCATAGTATTTTTCAATTAGCATGCCCATTGAGGGAATGTTGAAATAACAGGTTGGCAAGTGTGGAATGACATGCACAAGGCTTAGCTGTATATTCATGCTTTGTTCAACTTCAGCGCTAAAAGCTTTTTGAATCTGAATCACTTCTTCATCAGTTAACGAATTGGTAACGATCAAAACTTGCTTACTTTTATCCATGGCTGCTATCTCCTTATGCACTTTCTATCTGTCTTTTGTAGTGAGGGATACCAATCATCTCACTAAAGAACGCTGATAAAAATTGGGACTTAGCCATAGAAATGTACTAGATTCCACCTAAAACACTGAGGGTTAGTACTCTCGGGGAAGTACTAAGTTGGTAATAAAAGACCCAAATAGAGATTATTTGGGTGCTTCTTCTTCAATATGTGGCTCTTGCATGCTGTTGGTCAAAACTAATTTCACTAGTTCAGGAACAGATCTCGCGCCCATTTTCTTCATTACCGATGCGCGATGCGCTTCCACGGTCTTGAGTGAAATGTTTAATTCAGACGACACGACCTTGTTAGGCTTGCCCGCGACGATGCCTTGCAGCACCTGTACTTCTCTTGGCGACAGCAGTGCGAATTTAGCCTTGGCTTGCGCTGACTCTTGACGCTTCTCGCGATTAGACTTATCGATACGTAGCGCTTTATTAATGCTTTCCAGCAAAACCTGATCATTAAATGGTTTGGTGAGAAAATCAATCGCGCCCGCTTTCATCACGCGTACCGCCAACGGTACGTCACCATGACCGCTGATAAAGATAATAGGCAGGGTAGGAGAGCCATGCTCGTTAAGCCGCATCTGCAATTCCGGGCCACTCATGCCTGGCATGCGCACGTCGAGTAGCAGACAGCCATGCTGTTGCACATCGTACTCTTCCAGGAATAATTGCGGACGCACATACGTTTTAACCTTTAAGCCAATGGATTCTATAATCCACGACAACGACTCGACCATCGCCTGGTCATCATCAATGATATAGACAATTGGATCTAGTGTTGACATACATCTCTCCAGTTCATATCGAAATCGGCAATGAAAAACGAATCCAGCTACTATTGGCTGTGGTATTTGGATTCAAGGTAAATTGCCCGCCATGCGCCTCGATAATGGAGCGGCAAATCGCCAGCCCCATGCCGCGTCCATGCGCTTTGGTGGTAAAAAAGGGCATAAAAATATCGTTAATCGTGTCTTTGGAGAACCCGGGTCCGGTGTCACGCATGGTTACTTCAACACTGCCCGACACAGTCTTGACGTGAATATTAATGCGTTTATCCTTGTGATAATGTTCCTGCATCGCTTCAATCGCATTTTGCATCATATTCAACAATACCTGCTGTATTTGTATCTTATCAATAAAAATCAGCGGCATGTTCTTATCGAAATTCAAATCAACCTTGGTTTTTGTCACGGTAAGTTCGTTTTTAATTAAACCAACTGTTTCACGCACGACATTGTTCATTTTGGTGGGTGTTTTAACGAGTTGGCCTTTACAGAAAAAGTTCTTTAAGCGCTGAATAATTTCGCCCGCGCGCTCAGCTTGATTGACCGCTTTTTCCATGACTTTTTTCAATAGATCATCATCGCGCTCGCTATTTTCCAGATGTCGCACACAACCGCGTGTGTAATTAACGATAGCGGCAAGTGGCTGGCTGATTTCATGCGCCATGCCGGAAGCCATTTCTTCCATGGTGCTAAGACGAAACACATGCGCTAGCTGTTGACCACGCAAGCGCGCTTTTTTATCCAGTACCCGATCAGTAATATCGCGTGAGGCTAATTGTACTTCGTTAATGTTGCGTGTCTGCTCATCCATAATCAATCGTATATTACTCTCGAACCAGCGGAATTCGCCTTCACGACGTTTCACGCGATAAACCAGCGGTTTGTTATTGGCGTTGTCACGTCGACGCGTGAAAGCTTTTTTCAATTTGACGTGATCGTCATGGTGCACCATCTTAAACAGGCTTCTACCTATCAATTGATCCGGGTCGTATCCCAGGGAGGATTTACAGGCGGGCGAGACATACAAACAGGTGCCATCTGGCGTGTGACGTGAAATCACGTCAGTCGCGTTCTGCGCCAGCAAATGGAAGCGTAGTTCACTTTCGCGCAATTTACGTTCTGTTTGTTCCGCGTAGCTTAATAAATCCAGCAATATGCTGCTGGCATTCCAAAAACCCGTGCTCATGCTGCGAAGATGTCCTTCAAATTGCGTGCGCTCATTGCGCAGCTCATCTTCGATTTTTTTATAAAGGGAAATATTCTGATGAATTAACAACGCGGTAATTTTATTTTGCTCGTTTAATGGCAGCGGGCAAAGATAGGTGATGCAAATGCCTTTGTGGCCCTTTTTGCTGATAAAATTGGTATTGCCTTGCCAGCGTTTCTGGCTGCTATGCGTTTCTTGGATGAGTTTGGGAAAAGGGTAGTTACGATCATAGATAAGGTTGATGGAACGGCCCAGCACTTCACGCCTGGAATAGCCAAACAGCGCAGACGCGCCTGCGTTCCAATTAATGATGCGACCGGCCTTGTCAAGCAATACGGCACTGTCTACAATCGCATCGAATAGTTCCCTGCCATCCATGCTTCGCTTCCTTCATCCATCCTTTACGGAGCGACATAAATTGAATCATAATACCACATCTTATCCTTAGAGGTACAATAATGCGACTACATATTTTGGGTGTATGCGGAACGTTCATGAGTGGTATTGCCATTATCGCGCGGCAATGCGGGCATGAGGTGACGGGTTCAGATATGAATGTCTATCCGCCCATGAGTACGCAGCTTAAAGAGCAGGGTATTACGCTGCTGGAAGGGTATGAGCCCACGCATATTGATCCCAAGGTGGATTGTGTGATTGTGGGTAATGTCGTTAGTCGCGGCAATAAGGCGATGGAATATATTATGGCTAACCGCATCCCCTATGTTTCCGGTCCTGAATGGCTCGCCAAAAATGTATTGCAGTCGCGCCATGTGCTGGCGGTGTCTGGTACGCACGGCAAGACCACCACGACCAGCATGTTAACCTGGCTGCTGGAAAGCGCGGGTTTACAGCCCGGATTTTTAATTGGCGGGGTGGCGGAAAATTTTGGTGTATCGGCTCGTTTGGGTAACGCCCCATATTTTGTGATAGAAGCCGATGAATACGATAGCGCGTTTTTCGATAAGCGTTCCAAGTTTCTGCATTATCGTCCTACAACCCTCATCCTGAATAATCTGGAATACGATCACGCCGATATTTTTCCTGATCTGGATGCGATTAAAAAGCAATTTCACTATTTAATTAGAACCGTGCCGAATAATGGCATGATTGTTAAGAACGCTATAGATATTAACTTGTCGGATGTCATTGACATGGGCTGCTGGACGCCGCAAACCAGTTTTGGTCTCGGTGGTGAATGGATGGCCAAACTTAAACAGGCAGATGGTAGTGAATTTAGTGTATTAAGACAGGACAAGTTAGTGGGCGATGTTAAATGGGGCCTGGTCGGAGAGCATAATGTTAGCAATGCACTCGCCGCCATTGCAGCCGCCACTCAAGCTGGAGTAGCTGCTGAATTAGCCATCTCTTCGCTTTCTGGATTTAAAAACGTCAAGCGGCGTTTGGAAACGCGTGGCGTAATTAAAGATATTGTAATCTACGATGATTTTGCCCATCATCCTACTGCTATATCCACAACGTTGGCCGGATTGCGAGCGAGGGTTGGTAAAAATCGTATTATCGCAGTCATTGAGTTTGGTTCTTACACCATGCGCGCGGGTGTACATAAAAACAAGATTCAGGAAGCGTTAAAAGAAGCGGATATGGTAATCTGCAAAGATACGAACAGTGACTGGGGATTGAATTCGATACTGGCGCAGTTTAAGCAGCCTACAAAACTTTACCCTGATGTAGACTCACTCGTGCGACATTTGCTGCCAGAGTTAAAAGCGGGCGATCATGTGGTGGTGATGAGTAACTCTGGGTTTGGCGGTATTCACCAAAAACTACTGGATAGTTTAGAAAAACAGGAGGTAGGGTATGAGTCTGAGTCAGCGCAAAGAAGTCGCTCAGGATCTGACTGAATTATTACATCAAGCCGTTATATCGCTTGATCAAATCGATGCGAAGTTTCTGCTGGACAAGGGCGCATCGCCTTCTTCATTGCTAAACAATACCACTGCCTTACATCTTGCGGTAAAAAAACCATTAAATCAGGCCGATGAAAAAAAAGCGTTGGCTATTCTTCAGATGCTAATAGACAAAGGCGGCGATATTAATCAGGTTGCCGCTTATAGAACGGTAATGAATCTGGCGGGACATAATAGCTTTTGGTCTGCTGTATTACTGATTGCGGCTAACAGAAAGACAGATATGCATGATAACGCTCATTTCGGCAGCGCATTACTGGATGCTGTCAGATTTTGTGAGGATGAAGATCTGTTGCAAAACATTGTTTATACATTGCTGGAGCAAGGTGCTCACGTTAGTCGGTATAGTAATAATGATGGTTATACCGTGCTGCATTGGGCAGTAGAGAAAAACAAGGCATTTGTGTTGCGCCTCTTGCTGGCTAAATATCCTGAAGAGTGCTTGCGTAAAAGTGTCGTGACTAAGGAAGTGGTTAAAATGCATCCCGAAAGAGAAAGCATGACGCCCGCACGTATGGCCTTTAATATGCAAAAATGGGATTGCCTCTGGGCGATTGCGGAGGTGGTCTATTTGCCTATTATCGAAGGTAAGAGCGTCGGCTGGCCTGTAGAACTAGAGTACGAGAAAGATATTATTTTTAAATATGTCTGTTCTCTTCCTCCCGCCAAAAAATGGGCGGCGTTATTGGCTAATTCAGAAAAAAATCACGTGTTACGCAGATTGAATAATGCCCAAACAGGAATGCTGCCATCAATTGGTGACACGGCTACCGTCCGTGCCTATAAAGACGAAAAGAAGTTAATGGAAGAACAAGGTTATCCTGGTTTGTTGAAGCAGCAGCCAGTTTTGCCACCACCACAAGTTCACTTGCGAACATCGCCGCAGATGTTTCAGAGTGCGCCACGGATAATTCCTAATTATATGAGCGTTGTTTCAACAAGTGTGCGCGAAGAGCCTGTGTTTGCTTCCTCGCCACTATTTTTCTTCAGTCCGCCGCCGCAAGTCACGCCTTTGGTGTCAGAACCGTCTTCAGATCAATCGTCGTCACATCAGTCGTCGCCTGCTATTCCGATTAAACAGCGTCGTTCATCAGCTTCACCTGGTCGTTTGACGCCTCAGAAAGAAGAGCATCATGGTCATTCGCCTTCGACTTCACCGCAGGAGTTTTTGGCTGAGTTATTCAGTGGGGAATCGTCATCGCACACATACGCTGCGGAGGATGATGGTCTTCGATCACCATCTCGCTTTTAGTTTAAACTTCGCCGCGTCCCGCGAAGGCCAAACTTAAGGTGCTGCTATCAATGTAGTCCAGGTCAACGCCAATCGGCACGCCCTGAGCTATGCGCGTCACTTTAATGCGAAACTGCTTCACCAGTTCGGAAATATAATGCGCTGTTGCTTCGCCTTCAACCGTGGGGCTGGTAGCCAGAATGACTTCCTTGACGTGTGTTTTTTCTAGCAGCGCTTTTAATTTCGCGATGCCAATTTCTTCTGGTCCAATGCCATCAAGCGGAGACAGGCGCCCTAACAAAATAAAATATTTACCGCGAAAACGACCGGTTTGTTCGATGGCGGGCACGTCGGCAGGGTTTTCTACAATGCAAAGTAATGTAGCGTCGCGATGAGTGGAAGCGCAAATTTCGCAGAGTTCAGATTCGCTGAACACGCGACAAACACGGCAATGTTGAATTTGTTCCATGGCAAGGTTCAGGCTTTGCGCCAAACGCTTGCCATTCTCACGTCCACGCGTTAATAACTGGAGAGCCATGCGTTGCGCTGTCTTTGGGCCGACACCCGGCAAGCAGCGCAGCGATTCGATTAATTGCTCTAGCAGTGGGCTAAAACGCAATTATGCATCCTCTTGGCCGCTTAGAGCTTCTGGCATTTTGATGCCAGTTAAACCGCCCATTTTTTCACGCAATGCTTTTTCAATTTTATCGGTCGCGTCGTTGATAGCCGCCGCGATCAAATCTTCTAATACAGACTTGTCTTCTTTGGCATAATTCGGATCGAGAGTGACTTTCTTCGCGTAGTGCTGGCCGGTTTTAACGATTTTCACCATGCCCGCGCCAGCCTGGCCAGTCACTTCCATTTCTGCCACTTGTTTTTGGATGTCTTGCAGTTTTTTCTGCATTTCCTGCGCGCGTTTCATGATTTCATTCAGGCCAATCTTGTCATTGGTTGGTTTGGTCATTATTGATTCCTCTCGGGTTATATTTATCCACTGTCATTCTCGCGAAAGCGGGAATCTCCCAACTTCTTTACTGGATTGGGAGATCCCCGTATTCGCGGGAATGACGGCCATTCTACCAATATTTATGTCACCAGCGCCACCTCAACCGAGGCGTCATACATGTCCATTAATTGCTTAACCAACGGGTTGTCCATGACAGCTTGTTTGGCGCTAGTGAGCTGCTGTTCCTGTTGTTGCAAATTTTGTTTATGTGGCGTGGCTAAATCCGCTGTGCTCAAGGTGATTTCCACTTGCACGGGCTGCTTTAACACGCGTTGTAAGGATTCTGCGATGCGTTCTTTTAATTTTTGATTGAGCATAGGTTGATGACTGGCGGCGAGTTGTAATTTTACTTTGCCACCATTTATTTCTTCTAGCACACAGTTGGAGGCGAGTGCGTATGCCATGCCGTTTAGTTCCAGCTTGGGCAGGATGTCGCTCCATTGATTGACAGCGGTTGTGCGTGTGTCATCCCGAGGCGCGCTTTTTTGCGGCGAGGGGTCTCTCGACGTAGCCCGGGTGCGTTCTTTGCACCCGGGAGCAGGGCTCATC
>DAIDIB010000056.1 GCA_027459575.1 Gammaproteobacteria bacterium
TGTTCAATATCGCACCTAAATTCTGGTTTGCTATGATTGATGAATTATATCAGGTATTCTTGTCAAAACACGAGGATGAGGTATATATGACAAAAAAAGCATTAATAATCGTAGACCTGCAAAACGATTTCTGTTCCGGCGGCAGCCTTGCCGTTCCCGGTGGCGATGAAGTGGTGCCATTTGCCAATCAACTACAAAATCAATTTGAGCTAATTATCGCCACACAAGACTGGCACCCACACGATCACATCAGTTTTGCCGCCAATCACCAAGACTGCGGCGTGGGAGATGTGGTGATGGTCGATGACATTCCTCAAGTGTTATGGCCAATACATTGCGTGCAAGGATCAAAAGGCGCGGAATTTCATCCTGATTTTGATACGCACCGCGTCAAAAAGATTATTCACAAAGGCATCAATCCAAAAATTGATAGTTACAGCGCGTTTTACGACAACGAACATTTGCGCGCTACGGGGCTTGCTGACTATTTGCGCGGTGAAGGTGTGACAGACATTTATCTCATGGGACTTGCCACAGATTATTGTGTCAAATATTCCGCGCTCGATGCGGTGCATGATGGGTTTAAGGTGTATGTCGTTACCGAAGGCTGTCGCGGGGTTGAATTAAATGAAGGTGATACCGCTGAGGCATTGGAAGAGATGCAAGCCGCAGGTGTTAAGTTAATATCATAAACTCTCAATTAATCAATAACCTAAGAAACACCTGCTCTATAATGTGCTATAATAACTAAATAACAAGCATATTTTATAGAGGAATGGTCATGCCGAAGGGTATTCCGGATAAACACCGCGCTGATTTTGCACGTCAAGCCGTCGAAGACGGTATTGATAGCTCATTATGGGAAGTAAATATTTTGCCCGATGGGAATTTCAGTCTGATTTTGTCAATAACGCCTGGTACGGCACAGATGGCTCAGCTTCGAAAATTTGAAGGAAGTACGTATTGTCGCAATGGTTTTTCTAGATATGACCGTCGTGTAGATGCGGATGGAAAGATTATTTTGGAGATTACAGATCCAGAAGTTCTTAACGCTTTAGCCGATTACAATCTTGCTGCTCTTGTGCATTTTAAAGCATTGTCATCATCAAAATCTTCTGAGTCTGCAACTCCGACTGACGAATCAACAGGCATAAGCTCATCATCTGTAGCTGCTGCTCAGGTTAGAACAGAAAAAGAGAAATTAACCGCATTAGAGATCTGGGAACTATGCAATCGCTATTATCATGAGTTGGTAAGAGAGCATGGTGATGAGGTACAAGAAGTGCCACAATTTGAATTCTTAACTGGTTTTAAAGAAGTGCTTGGTTTGGAAGATACTAAAGGCGTGCTATTGACGCAAGAGCAGGTTATAGACAAATTACAAGCCGAAAAGACAGCTTCTATCGAAAAAAAACTTGTTCAATTAAAGAAATTTTTAGACGAAATATCAGACGAAGGAAATCTTGATTCATCAGAAAAAGAAATGATGGCGGAATTAAAGAATGACAAGAAATTTGAAAAATTGTTAGATGATGTTGTTGCAAAACTTGAGTCTATCAAACCAGCTTCTGCTGATGTTAAAACCAGTACAAGTACAGTCATGTCGCAGCTAACCTCCCCGAGCCAGAAAAAGATTTCCGATTTTTATGGCGTGAAAGAATTGAGTGATGTAGATGCGAGTGGCAAAAAATCTCATGATGTCATGATTTCGAAAAAGGAATTTACGCCACAAGACATGACTGAAGCAGAGGCACAAGCCATACCCGAAGACTTGGAGCAAAGACCAAAATATCAGTACCAGTGGTACTTAAAGCTTGTAACTGATCTTAAGGTGGCAAACACAGAGGTCGTTGCCCAGGAGCTTTTCCGTCTGTTTATTCCAAATCATGCTAAAACACGTCTCGCGGTGGATGGTAAGGGCGGAATTGTAATCGCATCCAAAGAGGTTCCTGGATTTCAATCTTTAGGAAAAATGGATCCAGTCGAATTAAGAGATAACTTGTTGAAAGGAGACTATAAAGGATTGGGTGAAGTCATGATCATGGCACTCTGGCTCAATGAATCTGATTTAAAATTGGGAAATATGGGTGTAGATAAGGATGGCAAAGTGGTGAAAATTGATGGTGACTGGTGTCTGGCGCAACTGCGTCGATCTGATCGTAAAATGACAATCACCGAGCAAACATTGCAAGATTTACCCTTGAATTCAGATATTAATCCTTACAACTGGTTGGACAAAATTCGTGAAGGTAGGTTGCAGACCTCGCCTGTTATTGCTAATACATTTTTGTGGCTTACTCCTAATTTTTGTCAGGGAGTCAATGAAACGATTTTGAAAGTGTTATTGATGCCAGAGAATTCGTTGCGTGAATTTGTTAATTATTATGTTGATGATGCCGCGCATGCTGATAAAATCATTAATTTGATTTTGGAGCGTCAATTGCAACTCCGTCATGCTGCGATTCAGAATGAAAGTTTTAGAGAGTACATGAAGACTGATGAGGCAGATAAATTAGCTAGAAGCTTTGTAGCTCAATTAGATGGTTTCACATTAACTGGCAAACATCGTCTTGATAATAGTGGAAGAATGGATACAATTATCAGAAAATATGAATCAATTCGGACTGACATAAGTAATGTGGCCCAGGCTCCTCTTAGACAACATTCGTCAGTTACACAAGCAAGTAGTACCGGCTCTGCTCCAAAACCGAGCGGTACAGTATAGGAGAAAGATAATGAATAGTCGTGCAGAGCAAATTGAGGCGCTTAATCAATTAATTCTGGAAACGAATCAGAAACTGGCGTCATATAACCAATTAATCAAGCCAGTGATTGACACGGAAAGGGAAATTTCACGTCACCAATTTTTTTATCAAAATAGCAAAACAACTGAAAAACAAAAGGAAGAAGAGGCAATTATTGCAGGGTTAAAGAAACAGCTTGCCGATTTGCAACCCTCTACAAAAGACTCTGAAAAGCTTGATAAGGAAATTGACTCGCTCTATGAGCGAATTGAAAAGTTGGCAATACAGATTTACGGCAAATCTGATCGTGGCTCGCCCTCATTTTTGGAGTTGAAAAAATAGCTGTTAATGATTGCCAAAGCCAATTTCGATCATGCCTCCTTGATCAGAGTCGTGTTTAATTCTTGGAGCAGCTTCTGGTTTCACCGGTGCTTCGACGCTCGCATTTTCAGGCGCAAAGAATGAGCTGGCAGTGAGCGACTGAATAACTTGCTCTTTTGGTGTTTTGGGTTCAAAAGTTTCATCTGATTGGCTAATAACCACATCAAATGGATTCTCAGCCTGGCGAGAGGGTGTCTCGCATTCAGCCATTTTTGCTGTAATCAAAGAATATGAGCTTTTCTCCGGTGCAATGTATTCACGGCTATCACCAAAAATAGCTTTCGCCGCGATTTTTAGCCCAGAGTAAGCTAGCGTCAAAATGGTGCCGGCGGTTGCTGTTACAACAAACGCCGCTATTGAAATAAGCGTAGCGATAGATGCCACCGTGAGTAGAGAAACATCTCCCCAGTAAGAAACGATTCTGTCAATGCCACGCTTCTCATTAAAATCGCGTCCGGTTTCACGCGCCAGTAGTTTAGTCACCAGCAACGTATATTGCACGAAAAAGAATACAGAACCTAACACGCTTTTAAGATCAGAAAAAACTTCTCGTATGCGTAATTTTTTTATGGATTCATGTTTGACATCAATCGCCCAGGTGTTTTTTCTGCCAGGATAATAATGTACGTGGCCTTCAAAAGCTGGATAAATGAGGTTAGCGATTAAAGAAGATGGCATATACCATGGCAAAGAACCTGGCGCAAAGTTACCTGTGCATTTATCTGATTTGGGAATGAATGAAGTAAACTTTGTGCCCGGCAAAAATCCATCTTCAATATGATTCACAGGATCGCCAGGCTGTGTATAAACATTCATGGCGGGTGCTTTACCAGTAAGTAATCGTCGCATCCAGTCTGGGCGAAGCGCTTTCATCGTTCCATTTGCAAATGGCGCGGGGTTGAAGCAATCTGCCTGTTTAATATGGTTCGCGTATTTTGCCGCGGCAAACATGGCGTCCGTGGCACCTTTGCTATGACCGGTTACTCTCACATTGTTTTTATCTGCCAGCCAATTTTCTACGTGAGTAAAATCATGCATTTCACCGACAGAGGCAAAAGGATAAAAGTTGTATAGATTTGCTAGATCATAGCCTTGTCCCGCGGGGTAGGTGGTACCCATAAACACAATAATGGGATCCGCGCCTGATTGCGGGTCGGTGGGCGTGAGACCGAGCGCATACATGCGATCTTCTTCTCGGAGTAAATAAGACAAGAGACCAGTTTGCGGCGACATATCCAGCTTTTTGATCGAATATTCGCGCTGTACCCAGCCATCTTGAGTTTTTACCGGGAAATGTATTTTTTCATCATCTTCGGGGTCGATGAAGGGGTAGGTAGCCAGAACGATATTTAAAAATGTAGCGTAGCTTTTTTCCTGATCTTCGGTAAGTGTTTTTGAACTTAAACGATTATAGATATTTTGTAACGCTATTTTAAGTTCCACCCGCCATGCATTGAATAACTTTGGATCTCTTTTTGTTAACAGCGAAGCGATAATTTCGTCTTGAAAGAGTGGGCTGCTTTGAATAGCATTGCCATCATTTGCGCAAAGAGGCACACCGCGAATTAAATGACGCGATAAATTTCGCGCCATTATTGGGTATTTGTCATCACCTTCGACTTGTGAACAAACTTCCATTTCGTCATTTGTTCGTGTCGCACCAATGCCGATAAAATCTTCAATTTCACCGTGGCTCAATACGATGGTAGAAAGTTCCTGTTTTAGTCTGCTAACTTCTAATTCGGTAAATTCAGATTTATGCTGATAACCTAAATTTAGCAGCGCTTGTTCTAAAACAGCTTCTTGTTGGTGACTAAGATTTGTGTGTGGCATACCATTCTCGTTTTGTAAAATTATTGTGATTTCGCGCGCGTGAGCAAGCGGTACATAATCTAAATATTTTATCTGAAGTTAATTAAGGCAATATTAAATAAAAAATGTTAAATATTCATGCGGTTATAAGCTAATTCTCAAGCCAGTCTATAATTTCCATCGGTTCGTGCACATAACCATCGGCTTTCCAGGCGAAGGGATCATCCTTGCCATGTATATAGCCGTAAAGAGCGACGAGTGATTGGGTGCCGGCGGCTTTGCTGGCGGTAACGTCTGTGCTGGCGTCGCCGACAAAGAGACAAGAAGAAGGTTGAAGTTTAAGCGTGCGGCAAGCATGCAAAATCGGTTCGGGGTGTGGCTTGGCGCGTGAGAGCGTGTCGCCACTTACCACACAATGCGGTCGATGGTCAATTCGTAAGGATTTCAGTAAATGGTCGGTTAACTTGCCGGGTTTGTTGGTAACAATGCCCCACGGAATATAACGGTCATCCAGATATTGCAACACTTTATCCACATGCGGAAAAAAGCGCGTTTCTCTCGCGATATTTTGATGGTAAATGGCAAGAAATTTTTCTCGCATCGATTGCATCTCAGGATGATTCTCATCAATATCAAATGATACGCGCAGCAATTCTTTGGAGCCTAAATTCGCCACCGAACGAATCAGCGACACGGGAATTTCATTCAATTTGCGTTCGAGACGCAGTTGATTAATGGCGAATACTAAATCTGGCGCTGTATCGAGTAAGGTACCATCTAAGTCAAACAGTACACACTGAATATTCTTTTTCATAATTTTACCGCATGCATTAAATAATTGACGGAAACATCATCTGTTAACTTAAATTGTTTGGTCAGTGGATTGTAGCTAATGCCTTTTAATTCTTGTGGCGCCAAACCCGCGGCGCGCGCCCATGCGCTTAACTCGGAAGGGCGAATAAATTTTTCATAATCATGCGTATTCTTCGGCAAAATTTTCAATACATATTCCGCGCCAACAATCGCGAACAGATAAGATTTGGGATTACGGTTAAGCGTGGAAAAAAACACATGACCACCGGGCTTAACTATTTCCGCGCAAGCACGCACGATAGCGGCGGGGTCAGGCACATGCTCCAGCATTTCAAGGCAGGTGACTACGTCTTGCGAAGCGGGGTGAGCGGCGGCGAAATCTTCGGCGGAGATGGTTTGATAATCGACCTTGGTATTGGTCTCCAGCAGATGTAATTGACCGACGGTGATGAGGGAAGGGTTCAAATCGATGCCGGTAGCAATCGCCCCTTCTTTGGCCATCGCTTCCGTCAAAATGCCTCCGCCACAACCAATATCCACGACTTTTTTGCCAGCCAGAGGCGTTTTTTCCTTGATAAACCCTAGTCTTAAAGGATTAATTTGATGTAGCGTCTTAAGCTCGCCCTCAGTGTCCCACCAGTGGGCTGAAAGGGAAGCAAATTTGTTTAGCTCTGTCTGGTCTACATTTAACGTCATATTGATCTCGTTAGGGTTCGTAGCCCGGGTGCGTTTTTTGCACCCGGGAGCATTTACACCGAATGACAGCAAGTTTATCATAGAAAGATCATTTTATAAGGAAATTCCTCATGAAATATCCTCTCTATATGGTGGCTATCCTGGCACTCTCATTTTCCGCGACAGCCATGGCGGATGCCATCTATACCGCACGGGGTACCATCCCATTACCCTCTCAGGGAACGATGCAGGTTTTCAGCGATAATACGCCAAGCAAAAAACATCAGAGATTCGTTGATCAAGGTGGTAATTTAAAAATGGTTGAAAACGATCCGCCTGATTCAATGCAGCAAAATCAAATACAACCCAGTCAGATGCAGTCAGGCCAATCGCAGCCCGATATGGAGCAGCCAGGTCAGGGCGCACCTGTTCAAGATCAATCTGGCCAATCACAGCCCAGTCAGATGAAGTCAGGTCAGGGACAGCTAGCGCCAATGCAGCAAGGCCAACCGCCTGGACTCATGGCGCCTCCTGCACCTGGTGTAATGCGACCAGCACAAACACAACCCAGTCAGATGCAGCCAGGTATAGAACAGCCTGCCAGAATGCAATCCGGTCAACCTCAACCCGAGCAGCCTAGGTGAATATGACGCTACATAACGAACAGGAAATCATGCAGCAACCACAGACAACTTATCTTCACGATTATGCGCCGCCAGTATTTTTAATCGATGAAGTTCATCTCACTTTCGATTTGCATGAAGATCACGCGCAAGTTAAATCACACATGCGAGTTCGTCATAATCGCATGAGCGATAGCAAAAGCCGCGATTTGCTGCTGAATGGCGATGAGCTTGAGCTTGTTTCGATAAGAGTGGATGGTAAAGAGTTGACGGAAAATCAATACTCAGTGGGAGATAACACGCTGTGTATTTTTGATATGCCTGATACTTTCGCGCTCGACATCGAAACCAGGATTTTTCCGCAAAAAAATACCGCGCTGAGCGGCTTGTATCGTTCCAATAATAAATTCTGTACCCAATGCGAAGCAGAGGGTTTTAGGCGCATCACGTATTTTCCTGATCGACCTGATGTGCTGGCGCGTTACACAGTGACGATTAACGCAGATAAAAAGCTATATCCTTGTCTGCTGTCGAACGGCAACATGATTGACGTTGGTGATCTTGAAAATGGCAGGCATTTCGCCAAATGGGAAGACCCATTCAATAAGCCTTGCTATTTGTTCGCGCTGGTCGCGGGTGATTTTGACGTGCTGGAAGATTCTTTCACCACGCAATCAGATCGTCAGGTAGCATTAAAATTTTATGTCGAAAAAGGCCAGGCAGACATGGCGAAACACGCCATGTTTTCACTCAAGCAAGCCATGCGCTGGGATGAAATCAATTATGGACGCGAATACGATCTGGATATTTACATGATCGTGGCGGTCAGTGATTTCAACATGGGCGCGATGGAAAATAAAGGCTTGAATGTGTTTAACAGCAAATATGTGCTGGCCAATCCGCAAACCGCGTCCGATCGCGACTACATGCACATTTCATCGGTGATCGCGCATGAATATTTTCACAACTGGACGGGTAATCGCGTTACGTGCCGCGACTGGTTTCAGTTAAGCTTGAAAGAAGGTCTCACCATTTTTAGAGATCAATCGTTTTCACAAGATTTGTTATCGCGCGGCGTGATGCGCATTCATGACGTCAATATGCTGCGTGAAAGACAATTTCCCGAAGATGAGGGCCCGCTCGCGCATCCTGTGCGTCCTACTTCTTATGTCGAAATAAATAATTTTTACACCGTGACCATCTATGAAAAAGGCGCGGAAGTGTTACGCATGATGCAAACCTTGCTTGGCAAAGACGTTTTTCGCAAAGGCATGGATTTGTATTTCGCGCAACATGATGGACAGGCGGTGACGATAGAAGATTTTGTCAGGAACATGGAAGATGTGTCTGGCGTGGATTTGACTCAATTTAAGTTATGGTACAGTCAGGCGGGAACGCCGCTGGTAACAGTGCGCGACAATTATGACGCTGCTGCGAAGCGTTATACCTTAACGATCACGCAATACACGCCGCCCACGCCCGGTCATGCTGAAAAGTTACCGTTGCACATCCCGGTGAGTGTCGCGTTGTTAGACGAGAACGGTAAAGAAATGCATACTAGTGTGCTGCATCTTACCGAGCCAGAACAAACATTTGAGTTTAATAATATTGCCAGCAAGCCGGTGCCATCCTTGCTGCGTCATTTTTCCGCGCCAGTAAAACTGCAATATGATTACAAAGACGAAGATTTGTTGTTTTTATCTCGTCATGATCAGGATGCGTTTAACAACTGGGAAGCGGGACAGAAATATATCTTGCGCGTGCTGCTGCAGTTAATTAAGGACTACCAGCAACGATTGACATTGAAATTGCCCGCTGAGTTGGTAGAGATGTTTCGTCATATGCTGGATCCCGGCTTTCGCCGGAACGACACTGGCGTCGTCCCGGCGAAAGCCGGGATCCAGGGCATCCCTGACTATTTTCTCTTAGCTGAAAAATTATCTGTACCCACCGAAAATTATATCGGCGAGCAGATGGATGTCGTCGATGTAGACGCCATTCATGCGACGCGTGAATTTATGCTGAGTGATTTAGCGCGCCAACTGGAATCTTCATTCCTTTCGCTTTATCAGCGTTGTTCGCAAGACAACAAGCAGCAGTTCGACATTAAAACCATTGGTCAACGCCAGTTAAAAAATACCTGCTTGTCGTATCTCGGATATTTGCCACAGCAACATGAATTAGTCGCAAAGCAATTTCACAATGCGTTAGGCAGCAACATGACAGACGCGCAAGCAGCACTCGCCATACTCGCCAATATTCCAGGTCAACATCGTGAAACTGCCCTGCAAGCATTTTATGATAAATGGCACGCTGACGCGCTGGTAGTGGATAAATGGCTGGCTATTCAGGCAGCGGCGCAACTACCCGATGCGCTGGATAAAGTAAAAGCATTAGCCAAACACAAAGCGTTCGATATCAAAAACCCCAATAAAGTCTATGCCTTGATTGGCACGCTGGGCGCTCGCAATGCAAGCGCTTTTCACGCCAAAAACGGGGAAGGGTATGTGTATTTGCGTGAAATCGTGCAACAACTGGACACATTGAACCCCCAAATTGCCGCAAGAATGGTCAATCCTTTAACGACCTGGCGTCGTTACGATAAAGATCGTCAGACTTTAATGCGTGCGCAGCTTGAAATACTGCAAAAAAGCTCTAAACTGTCACCCGATTTATACGAGATGGTCACTAAAAGTTTGGGGTAGAGAATGATGACGACAAAAACGCGCAAAGAATCAGATAGTATGGGTGCGATTGAGGTGCCTGCGGATCATTATTGGGGCGCGCAAACGCAGCGTTCTATCGAACATTTCGCGATTGGCTGCGATACCATGCCACAAGAACTCATCTGGGCATTTGGCATCTTGAAAAAAGCCGCTGCATTAACCAATAGCGAATTAGGTTTGATGAAGCCCGAAACTCGCGATTTAATTGTCAAAGCAGCCGATGAAGTCATTGCTGGCAAGCTCAACAATGAGTTTCCACTGCGCGTGTGGCAAACCGGCAGCGGTACACAAACCAACATGAATGTGAACGAAGTCATCGGTAATCGCGCCAATGAAATGGCGAACGGCACGATCGGTGGTAAGTCACCTATCCATCCAAACGATCACGTCAACCAGTCACAATCGTCCAACGATACGTTTCCCACCGCCATGCATATTGCGGCAGTGGAAGGGATTACGCATAGTTTGTTGCCAGCCATTCAGGAATTGCGAGATGGTTTGGCCGCTAAACAAAAAGAATTTGAGTACATCGTTAAAATTGGCCGCACGCATTTACAAGACGCGGTGCCATTAACATTGGGCCAGGAATTTTCTGGTTATGTCGCGCAGCTTGATGCCGCGATGTCCAATATCAAAAAAACACTGCCAGGATTGTATGAGTTAGCAATTGGCGGCACAGCGGTGGGAACAGGTTTAAATACGCACCCACAATTCGCCGTCAAAACCGCGGCAAAAATCGCCGAATTAACCGGACAGCCGTTTGTCTCCGCGCCAAATAAATTCGCCGCGCTCGCCGCGCACGATGCTTTCGTGTTCGCCAGCGGTGCATTAAAAACCTTAGCCTGTGCCTTAATGAAAATCGCCAACGATATTCGCTGGCTCGGTTCGGGCCCACGTTGTGGTTTAGGCGAATTAATTTTGCCAGCTAACGAGCCAGGTTCTTCCATCATGCCCGGCAAAGTGAATCCAACCCAATCCGAAGCGATGACCATGGTCTGCGCTCAAGTCATCGGCCACGATGCCGTCATTGCCTTCGCCGATTCACAAGGTAATTTCGAGTTGAACGTTTTCAAGCCCGTCATCATTCACAACTTCATGAACTCCGTCAGATTACTCACCGACTCTTCCCGCATGTTTAACAAATATTGCGTGAAGGATTTGAAAGCCGACGAAAAAGCCATCAACACCTCCGTGCATAACTCACTCATGCTCGTCACCGCGCTTGCACCCAAAATCGGCTACGACAAAGCTGCCGAAATCGCCCACAAAGCCTGGCACGACGGCACCACGCTGCTGGAAGCGACATTGGCGTTGAAGTATCTTTCAGAGAAAGAGTTCAAAGAACTCGTAAAACCAGAGTTGATGCTGGGACCGAAGTAATTATCTTAGCGCCGGTATTAATCCCGTAATCCCATTTGCCAACATGCCGGCGGCGATGGCCATAATCAACATGCCCATGATTCGGGTAATCACTTTGATGACTGAATCACCGATAAACTTCGCAATGGTGGGGCCGAAATACAATATCAACATCATCCCTAGTGCTAGCAAGATACACAAAAACGATAGCCACGATTTGAAAATGAAAGTAGAGTAGTCATTGGATGCGATCACCAGTGTACTCATTGCGCCGGGCCCGATAATAATTGGCAACGCTAATGGCACAATAGCGATAGAGGTGCGTTGTTCGGCGGCCACATCATCGGCGGGGGTATGGTTGAGTGGACTCTCACGCGATTGCAGCATGGCAAAGCCAGACAGAAATAAAATAATCCCACCCGCCACGCGGAATGAGGAAATAGTAATTCCAAGTAAATCCAGGATCTCTGCGCCTAGCCAGATAGTTAATACCATAATAAGTGTCATCGCCAATCCTGCGCTGAGCGCGGTCTTACGTTGATGTGGAATTGGATAACGATGAGTCAATTGGATGAAAATAGAAAGCGAGCCAAGCGGGTTCATCATGATAATCATGGCGACGATAAATTTGACTGTTTCGGCGTAAGTCACTTCCGACCCTCTTATACAAATTAAATTTTGCGCATACATGATAGCGAAGCTAATGCAGAATTGCTAGGATAGTGATATTAGAGGTGGGGGTACCCAATATATGCGCAAGGTATTTAATTTCAGTGCCGGTCCAGCCATGTTGCCGGAAGAGGTGCTGCTGCAGGCACAGGCCGAGATGCTCGACTGGAACCACACGGGCATGTCGATTATGGAGCTAGGCCATCGCGGGCCGGAATTCAAAGAAGTCGCCGATCAAGCCGAAGCGGACATTCGCGAGCTCATGTCTATCCCCAAAAATTATCAAGTATTCTTCCTGCCCGGTGGCGCAACTGCCCAATTCGCCATGGTACCACTCAATTTATTCGGTAAGAACAAAACTGCTGATTATATCGATACCGGCGTCTGGTCAAAAAAAGCTATTGCCGAGGCTAGCCGTTACGGCACGGTGAATATAGCGGCCAAGACCCAACATCAAGACCATCTGGCCTTCATCCCGCATCAAAACGCCTGGCAAATCAATTCAGACGCGGCCTATTTGCATTACACGCCCAATGAAACCATCGATGGTCTGCAATTTCACTGGGTGCCACAAACCGGCAACGTGCCATTGGTGGCTGATATGACGTCCATGATCCTGTCACAGCCTATAGACGTTTCTCAGTATGGTATTATTTACGCCGGTGCGCAAAAAAATATTGGCCAGGCGGGTATCACTGTTGTTATCATTCGCGATGATTTAATTGGCGATCCGCTGCCACACACACCCACCTTATACAGCTATAAATTACACGCCGAGCATCATTCCTTCTACAACACGCCGCCTACGTACAGCTGGTACATCGCAGGCTTGGTATTGGCATGGATGAAGCGTCAGGGTGGGGTGAGCGCGATTTATGAAAAGAACAAACGCAACGCCGCGAAATTATACGCGGTGATTGACGATAATCAGGATTTTTATTTATGCAAAATCATGCCGGAAAACCGGTCGATGCTGAATGTGATGTTTTATCTCGCCAACGAACAGTTGACGCCGGTATTTTTGGAACAGGCGGAAAAGCTGGGGTTGACCAATTTGCGGGGCCATCGTGTTAGCGGTGGTGTGCGCGCGAGCATTTATAATGGCATGCCGGAGAAGGGTGTGGATATTCTGGCGGATTTTATGCGGGATTTTGTTAAGAGGAATGGGTAGTTGGGGCACGGGTGTGGGCGGTTGCGGTGAAAGCCGCTTCGACCGCGGCAGAGGAGTGGGGTGTTGGGGTGAAAGCCACTTCGACCACGGCAATTGTGTCTGGCATCTTCTATCTGTTTCGGGGACGTACATCCCTGTACTCGCGCTCCTTGCTGTCCATAGCTCGCGACGCCCCTCAACAGATAGAAGCTGCCAGACGCAATTGCCTCGCCGCAGTGGTTTCACTTGCCTGGATGGCTTCACTCTTATCGAAATTCTTGTCAGCCTCATGCTGTTGTCCATTATGCTGCTGGGGCTGGATGCGATGAATCTTTCTTCTTTGCGTCTCGCCAAAACCACTTGGAATACTCATTTAGCACGATTAGAAGCGGAGAATAATCGTGAGAAATATGCTGCATGATAAAGGTTCGTAAAGATGGTTTCACGCTCATTGAAGTGCTCATCGCACTTGCACTTGGCATGTTAATTATTTCCATGTTGATGCAGTTGTTTTTAGCTAATCAACGTAGCATGAAACTGCAAATCGATATTTCTACGCTTATCTATCGCACTCGCAGAATAACAGATATTTTGCGTACTGATATCCATCGCGCACATGGAAAGGTAAGGGTGATTGATGGTAAAGAATTAGTGGTTGATTCGCATAGTTATCTGGTGGAAGGGAGCAGCTTAGTCATGATAGATGAAAATCATCGAAAAAAGCACCTGGTTGAGCGGGTGAGTGATATGCGTATTATTAAATCCGGCTTGCTTGTTGATGTTTCATTGCATGTAGCCGCGGGGTCATTAGGGGAAACGATTCATGTACATGCATCGCTTAAATAAAGGCTTTGTGATAGTCGCCGTCATGGTGTTTATGCTGATTATGTCTGCGGTAAGCCTGTTTTGCATGGAGCTCAATATTAATAATTTGAAAACCATAAAATATTGCCATAATATGAGAGACGTGTAGCC
>DAIDIB010000057.1 GCA_027459575.1 Gammaproteobacteria bacterium
GATTAGTCGCTGTCACACACGCGTCCAATGTGCTTGGTACAGTCAACCCTATCAAAGAAATGACTGCGATCGCCCATCAACATAACACACTCGTATTAGTCGACGGCGCGCAAGCTGTGCCGCACATGCCAGTCAATGTGCAAACACTCAACTGCGATTTTTACTTATTTTCCGGCCACAAACTCTATGCGCCTACCGGCAGCGGCGTATTGTATGGCAAAAAACAAATTCTGGGTAAAATGCCGCCGTACCAGGGCGGTGGCGGCATGATAGAAACCGTGTCGTTTGATAACGTCACCTACACCAAATCACCACATAAATTTGAAGCTGGCACACCCGATATCGCCGGTGTCGTAGGCCTAGGCGCTGCGCTCGATTACATAAACGAGATTGGTATGGATGACATCTTCGCACATGAACAAGCATTGCTGAGCTACGCGGAAGAAAAATTACACGCTATCACAGAATTGAAAATATTTGGCACCAGCAAACCCAAAGTCGGCGTCATTGCGTTCGCATTAAAAAATATTCATCCCCATGATTTAGGCACCGTGCTGGATAGCCAAGGGATCGCCATACGCGCTGGACACCATTGCGCCATGCCACTCATGGAACGTTTTCAGGTGCCCGCCATGGTGCGTGTCTCGTTTGGAATTTATAATAACGAAAGCGATATTGATGCACTGATGAAAGGTATTGAAGTAGCAAGAGAGATTTTTTAAATGTCACTACGAGAGCTATATCAGGAAATGATCATAGACCACGGTAAACAACCGCGGAACTTTGGCGCAATACAACAGCCAAGTCATTGTCACGCAGGGCATAATCCTTTGTGTGGCGACAGGTTGACGGTGTATTTGCTGGAACGAGATGGCCTAGTGCAAGACATAAAATTTGAAGGTAGCGGTTGCGCTATTTCCGTCGCATCCGCATCGTTGATGACAGAAGCGGTGAAAGGTAAAACGATCGCCGAAGTTACAAGTTTATTTGATGGGTTTCATCAATTAGTAACAGTGGGCAACACAGAAAAAGAATTAGGAAAATTAGCGATATTTGCAGGCGTTGCTGAATTTCCGATACGTGTGAAGTGCGCGACATTAGCATGGCATACAATGAAAGCGGCGTTAACGAATGAAACGAAAACAGCGAGTACGGAGTAGGTTTGGCGCGCGCGATAGCGGCAAATATTGAACGGCGGACTGGGAGGCTCTGTTTATTTTTTGCAGCGCAGCGAGACAAAAAACAGACCTACCAGTCCGTGGTTACCGTATCACCGATAGAGTTGGCCCGAGCATGGGTCCCCGTTTTTCGCGTGGATGACAGATAAGAGGCAAACACATGAACATAACATTTACACCAGCAGCATGCGATTACATCAAAAAAATGTTAGTCAAAGAACACGGCATTGCATTTCGTTTGTCGGTAAAAAAAACCGGATGCTCCGGATATTCCTATCAACCAGCGATTGTGCAGAGCATTAATCCAGCCGACACAAAACTTGATATCACAAGCGATATCGCAATATATGTCGATCCACTCTGGCAACATTTACTCGAAGGCGTACAAGTAGATTACATAGAAGAAGACAAAAACGGCTTAAAACAAAAACGTCTCATCTTCATCAATCCAAACGAAGCAAGCCGCTGCGGCTGCGGAGAAAGTTTTCATGTATAAGCCACACGCCATGCTCGAAGTCATCCGCGATGTTGAAGTGTCACTCATTCCATCCGGCACCAAAGTGAAATTACAAGCCGGCACACAAGTATCCGTAACACAAGCGTTAGGCACATCATATACCGTTTACGTAAACGGTAATCTAGTACGCGTCGCCGGCAAAGATGGCGATGCGCTCGGTCTCGTGATACTGGAAACACCCGATATCAACGCCACCGAAGGCGCACTCGAAGACAAAATCTGGCAGCAACTACGCAGCTGCTTTGACCCCGAAATTCCCGTGAATATCGTTGATCTGGGGCTAATTTATGCCTGTAATATCATGCCCTTAGGACACAATGAGCACCACGTGGCGATTACCATGACCCTCACCGCCGCCGGTTGCGGAATGGGTCCAGTACTGGTAGAAGAGGTGCAGGAAAAAGTTCGCCAGATAAATGCTGTAACGGATGTAAAAGTCGAATTAGTCTTTGATCCACCATGGGATAGAGATAAAATGAGTGATGAAGCGAAATTACAATTAGGGTTATTATAAAGAGAAGCGAGGTAAAGCAAAATGAGCGTACAAGACAAGATCAAGCAACAGTTAAGTGAAAACGAAATTGTGTTATACATGAAAGGTTCCGCCGACATGCCAATGTGCGGATTTTCAGCACGCGCAGTTAATATCTTAAAATCATGCGGCGCGAAATTCGCGACAGTAGATGTATTGCAAGACGAAGAACTTCGTCAGGGCATCAAGTCATTTTCAAATTGGCCAACCATCCCCCAGCTTTATATTAGAGGCGAGTTTATAGGCGGCAGCGATATTATGGCTGAAATGTGCGAAGCCGGTGAATTGCAGGACATGATCCAGGGCACGACTGCCGAAAGCTAACATCTCTCGATTGCTCCAGCTACAAAACGGCCTTGCAATGACGGCGCTAGTCGTTTTTGGAAATACTTTTGCTAGAGATTATTTTCCACCATTTCATGCGTGGAAGATAAAGCAATAAGTAAATTAATATCGTAGTTAGGAAGGCAACGAGATACATGCCAAACGCGACCGATAGACCAATCGCGGCTGTTGCCCACAGCGTTGCCGCGGTGGTGAGACCCGTAATGTAATCACCTTGTCGGAATATGATGCCACCACCAAGAAAACCAATGCCTGTCACTACTTGCGCGGCTACCCGTGATGGGTCTCCGCCAATAATCAGAAAACCCACAATACCAAACGCGCAAGCGCCCAGAGAAATCGCACCGTAAGTACGGATGCCAGCAGAAACAACGCTACGATGACGTTCACGTTCCCAGCCAATCAAACAGCCAAGTAGACAGGCAATAATGATGCGGAAGAATAATTCCAGATCGAGTTGAAGCATATGAGGCAGCGTAGGCATAAGCAGTTCCTTTGCAATACTGATTTTATGTTACACAAAATAAGGGTTGTCGTACACACTTAATATAGAGGAACCCGTTTACTCCGGGCTACTCATGATGATGTGTTGCATTCGGAGACAGGTTTCTTGCATGACGTGAATGTTATGGATAGCTGACAAGTGGAAATAGGCTATTAAACCTTCTTTAAACAGATAATGCATATACCCACGTGAAAAGTTTTGGCATGTATAGCACCCACAACCCGGCATAACTGGCGAGTCATCCTTCGCATAAATACTTTTCTTAATGAGAATTCGTTTCTCACCCTCAAACGCCAACCAGCCATCACGCTCAATAAATTGTCCACAATACAACGTGCCATGACGAGCATTGCGCGTCGGCGCCACACAATCAAAAACATCCACGCCACGCGCGACGACATCAATCAAATCCTGCGGTTGCAAACCCACACCCATGGTGTAACGCACTTTATTTTCCGGCAACATCGGCCGCACCCAATCGATAATTTCGCAAGTCATAGGCATGTCAAAACCAATCACTTCACCGCCAATGCCGATGCCATCCAGATCCTGCTGCAAAATAAACTCGGTACTCTGTTCACGCAAATCCCTAAAGCTGCCGCCCTGAATAATGCCGAACAAGGCTTGCTTATGGCCATAAGCCGAACAAGGATTTTTCTCATGCTCTTCTTTAGATAACAATAACCACCGATGCGTGCGATCCAGCGCGGCGAGCGCGGCCTCACGACCACCCGTCTCCGGCGTGCATTCATCAAACGCCATGATAATGTCCGCGCCAATAATTTTTTGCGCCTGAATAGACGTGCGTGAATTGAGATGAATAATTTTGCCAGTGATAGGATGCTTAAAATGCGCGCCATCCTCATCGACAATACAGATCGTGCCGTTTTTAGATAAGCTCAGCACCTGAAAGCCACCGCTATCCGTCAACATCGCCTTCGGCCAGCCCATAAGCTTGTGCATACCGCCTAATTTCTCGATGACCTCCATGCCAGGCGTGCACAGCATGTGATAAGTATTGCCACCCAGAATGATGTCACAGCCACTTTGCTTGAGATCGGCGGGCGTAAGATAATTCAGCATGGCGCGCGTACCAACCGGCATAAAAGCAGGGGTGGTGAATTCACCATGCGGCGTTTCAACGCACAGGCTGCGAGCAGCGTTATTTGCGCATTTTTTAATCAATTTGCTCTGATAAATGTTGGGCATGGGCTGGAAGTATAAGCAGAGTTTGTGTAAAATCAAGACAAATCTAAATTCTAATAATGACACACAACGAGACCTCATATGTTTGATGTACTCATGACCGCTATTATTCACGGCGAGAAAGAAGAGACACTTCGTCTTCTTCAATCCTATCTCAAAGACTCACTGCCAGAATTATGCAGAGAAGTAGATAACAAAGGTCATAACCTAATTCACTATCTGGCAAGATACAATCATCGTGAAGCGCTCGTTTGTTTGCGTGACAAAGTGCCAGCCGAACTGTTCACTCAAATGGTTAACGAGCGCACACCATTATTAATGGCGGCAGAAGGCAACGCGCGTGAAGTGGTGGCGTATTTTGAAAGTGAAGATATAGATCATTTAACACAGCAAAACCGCGCAGCATTTTATCATCAGGAAATTTCCTATAGTAAAGAGGAAGATGAAGCGCTACTTTTCATTTCCTCCTCACCATTATTTTGCGCGATAGGCGCAGGTAATCTGGCTGGCGTGCAGCAATTATTACCGCTTTTGCTGGCAGATGATTTAATGAAAGACATGAAATTACGCATCGCTTATTTAATGCGAATGATTGATCGCGCGATTGAAAATAAACATACCCATTTGCTGCTTTATTTGTCTGGACAAATGCGTCACATCCCATTGGCGCCAAGAGTAACCTGGCTAAAAGAAAATTTTGTGCCACTGTTGTCAGTTGGCTCCAATCGCACCGCAATTGAATACATAGAAAATAATTATGACGAGCCAGCAAACATTGTCAGTCAATTATTTCCCTACGATGATCTGGAATTAAAAAAGAGTTTGATTTTCATCGCTACAGAAAAATCCTGTCTGAAAACGTTAAAAACATTATTAGCAGAACTTGTCGTTGATAAAAAAACTAGACAAGACATCCTTCGCGATGTGGTGAATCTGGCGCTGGATACATATGTTTCGTCACAAAGTATGGGTGAGCAATTTTTTACCGCATTGAACGTTATAGACGTAGCGGCGATAGCGTGTGCCGATGATTTTAATCAACATCCAGATTTGCTTGCTGTCTTGCTGCAAAAATATGTAATGATCGAAGAAGATATCTATGTGGTCGACACCTTTCTAAAGCGCCTGTCGGATGCTGGCAGAAAAGGATTGCTTGCACATCGTTTTCCTAACGGGTGGACATTGTCACATTTTGCAATAGACTACTGTAAAGGCGATATGGTTCTGATGTTATCTCAGTTTGGCGCGACATTTGATTGGCCGGATAAGTCAACTGTTGGCATGAGCGCCAGACAATTAGCTCAAGGCAAAGCAGACTCTGCGCGGACTGACAGGTTAGCAAAGAAAAAAGAATTAGAACAGAAAGAACAGAAAATAATCGCGACAAACAAAAGCAAATTATCACAAAAAGCCTTGACAGGGTTGTCTACTGCCCATCGGGAATTAAATCACCAGTTAACTCTTTTGGAACAGCCCAGTGTGGAAGAGCTGATATTAATGAGCATATCAGACAAAAAAAAATATAGTGAGAAAGAGGTGACGGAATATATCGATAAAGCTCATAATAGAATGCTGCAACAAAACATTTATTTTCGCATGGTCGGTAAAATTATTGATAGCGGCAGTGTCAATGAAAAAGTAGTGGACATGCTGGTAAGCGCAGTCACCATGCTACGGACAATGAATGGCAGCGCTAGCGAGAAAAACTGTATCCGTGGTCTCTGGAAATCACTAGCTGCCCTCACTAAGTGCGATTCGAGCGCAAACGCTCAGAAAGTTTATCGATCGCTTAGTGGGGAAGTGTTAACAACCGCCAAAACTCAGAGTCTGTTTGAACTTTTTGTTCACTTTACAACATTTGAATATGGCGTCATGTTAGGAGACTTTGAAACCTCATTAAAACATCTGGATAAAATTTCTGCGTTAGCCAATGTTATCTCGGAGCATAAAATGCTCGCGGGCGCAAATTTTCCCCAGGTCATGCTGAGCAGAATGGCGCTTATCTTTTGCCAGAGTTTTCAGGTGGCTGTGCCAGCAAAAACAAAAGCATTACTTAGATTGGCCAGCGCGGATAAAGTCCAGCTTAGATATGACAAAGATAAAGAAGGTTTTAGCGTGCAAAGCCCTGTGGTGTTGCTCAGTCTGGCAAATCCACGCGCGCTAAACACAAATGAGCTGCAAAAAGTGTGGGAGTTATTCAAAGGGTTTGAGCAAGACATCAAAAACTACAGCAAAATTGTTTTATCTGACGATTTGCAAGAATCTTCCCTTGCTCAAAAAATGGCAAATCGAGGTTGCGCAGACATTTTGACGGTTTATCAGTGGTGGCGCTCAGTAGAAAAAATACTATGTCCCGAGGCCTGGAATGTCCAACTGCCAGATAATCCAGAAGAGATGGAAAAAATCCGACAGTTTGTAGCTATAAGAACGCTCACTTTACAATTGCTTGTCAAGAGTGTGGACGTATTTGACAAAATCCTGAAAAGGTCTGAAAGCTTGCCCATTTTAGCTGAGCTGAAAAGTGAATGTGAGGAATCAGAAGCATTATCAAAGAAAATAGAAGCAGCATTAACCTCACCACCAGTAAGAAAAGTAGTTGTACTTGATGCGCCACCCATCAATCCATTCATTCTCTGGGCGATAGAAGAGCGTCAAGAAAAAACCGTATTGTGTTTGCTGCAGACGATGGATGAGAGACTGCTATTTTTACCTTATCAAGACGGTATCGCTGTTGCCGTTTATTTGGCGGAGCAATTAGTCCGAGCAGGACAATTAGCAGGCTTACAATTTTTAATGAACAAATTGTCTGAAGTTGAAAAAATCGCCTATCGCGAACTATTGCTGCCCATCGCGACGACTGAGCATCAACCGGAAATTCTGGAGTATCTGGGTGGTGATAGATCCATGCCTCAGTATTTATTGATTTCTATGCCTGACCTTCCTGTCGCGCCATCAGCATTACTGTTACGTAGCCTACGGGCGAGACGACTGGATTTGTTGCCTGATTTAATAGAGGAGCTGCAGCAGGATGGGGTCATCCCATTACTTCCAGACATTCTACGTGTTGCGCATGAAAAATATGACAACTTAATGGAAGCACTCAAACCCATAATCTATGTGGTTGACAAAAAACAGCTGGCGAAAGTAGCCATGCAAGAAGGCTATGTTGAACTCATGCTGGATTTAATTAGAAGCTGTGACGAGAAAGAGAAACGCGTAGAGATTGCTTGTTACTTGTTGAAATATGCCGCGCATGAGCATGGAGAGATGCAGCAATGGGATGCGCTTATAGCGCACAATGGACGACAAAAATATTCAGCTACAGTGAGTAAAATGTTTGGAGAACAACTAGCCGCCTCAGCAGAAAGCACCCGAATTAACAGAAATATAGAAAAAAATTGTGCCATAGCCCGATTAACCCAGATGATAGCGCAAGATTTTGAGGGCTATTCAGCGGAATTAAACGATGTATTAAGAATTTTTTATGGCAGAGATCATAGTCGCGGCATGCGAGAGTTGCTATCCAATTTGCCTTTAGCGGTTGCGGTGGCAGCGATTAATTATATGCCTGAACCTAAAGGCGCAGAGAGAGTACTATCACTCACACATACAGCTATTATCCAGGATAAAACCGTGTACTGGTATATCTTTGCTATATTTGGCGCGAACCTGAAAGGCAAATGCCACGATAAAACAGAGGAGACGCTGGAAGGATTGATTGCAACTCGTCACAGGTTGGGAAGTAATAAATTCTATGCGAAAGAGTTGGAGACGGCAGAAAGAGAATTTCAAGCGTTTATGACTTTGCTTAATAAATTGATACGCGGCGAAAAATTGTCTCAGGAAGAAATTGAAAGCGCTATCAACAATATTCAAAAAAACAAAATCAGGCTAATGACGTTAGATAACTGTTTGGCGGAATTATGGAGCATTGTTAAGTACTGTGCTGAACATCAAGCGGCAAAAACTGATTTTGACTCTGCATTACGTTTAGCGACTTTGATCATCTCTAAATTGGAAAAAGTACAAGGCCGTGAATATCTTAGATGTGCTGGGCTTGCATTTGCAGTAGGCGATTATAATCAAGCGTTGCAGCATGTGCTGAGTCTGGAGTTAACTGTTTATAAAACCAGCGATCCAAATCAATGCGCAATTGCCCAGTTCACATTAATGAAGTTAACACTTATGTTGTTAAAGTCGCTTGAAATGAAAGTGCCAGCGCATATTACACGGTTTTATTTTGAAGAATGGGATGTGATGTGTGACAAGCAACTGGTAGCCGAAGGGGTTTTGCCCTTTGTTGTGGAAGGCGTGCCCGCGCTTAATGTTAATAGACTAAATAATTTATTGACTGAAGTTGCTTCTTTCAAAACACCGGATAGAAAGAAACGTGGCGTCATGTATGCTGAATCAGATATAGATAACGTAACAACTATTTTTGAATTACACGCGGCAAATTGTGCTATGTATGCGTTATTAGTCGAAATGGAAACGGCGCTGAAAAAATCCAGAACGGTAGATGCGGCCGAAATGCTGGAATTATTTTATAAATCTGCTAATCACATTAATTCTTTGCTAAAAAAATCCTGGATGTCATTGGAGCTGGCATACCATGAGCTTCAAAAGAAATCTAAAAAAGAGGGAGATAAGATTGAAGGCGATGAAGATAAAATTATGCCTCCTAAAGCATTTACTGAATTTACAGATAGCGTCGAAAAGAAAGTTCGTCAATATAATGATGCGTTAGGCGAGGCAGAAATAAAACAAATAAAGAAAAAAGAACTCGCCACGGCGCCCAAAAAATCGGATCAACCCAAAAGATTTCAGCATGAAACGCTGACAAAAACCAAGCCTTCTACCTTAACAGGCTGGGGCAGAATGCTGACACCTCAGGAATTATTGGAACTGTTACCGCCTTTAACGCATGTTGAGCGGCCGGAATCAAAAGCGAAGGTTGAATCTAAACCTGCTGCTAAACAAGGCACGGGTAGGCAAGCTCAATCATCATCTCAACCCAGTCCGCGTGTAATTGTGGTTGATAAACCCAAAAAGCCACCAAGGCAGGCGCAGAGGAAAAAGAAAATTATTGCTGATGTTAAAGATTTTCCAGCGCTGCCTACTACACTTAATACTGAAGCGCCTGCTTTTGTTCCGGCTGTGCATGATGATTATACGCCACCTGCTCCTCCATTTGATATAATACCAAGAGAGATTGTCGAGCTATTACGTTTCTTTGGCGTTCGGGAAAATAATGAGTTCAACGCCTATTTAACCGGCGGAGCGGTGCGTGATTGTTTGATGGGTAGACCATTAAACAACGATTTTGACATCGTCGTTGATTGTGAACCAAAAGTATTGGAAGAAATATTACTGAGACAAGATCAATTCAAATTTGATGGCATTGAAAAGAAAGGCGGAGGCACCAAAAATTCCTGGCGTGTTAAATACAAAGATTTGGAAATAGATTTTTGTTCCATGCAAGATGCCAAACCCGATTTCACCATCAATAGCATCAAGTGGCATCCGGATATCAAAAAAGAAATTCAAATTAACGATAAGAGAGAAGCCGAAGGCAAATTGGACGATCATGGCGTCTGGGTTCCAGCGCAGCAAGCTATGACCGAAATCACGCATGATGAAGCGCCAGGCAATCTGGTTATTGATGACCATGGAGGTCTAAAAGACATCACGGATGGATTATTACGTTTTGTTGACACGCATGGCGAAAATTTCGCGGCAAATGAAATGTTGATATTCAGAACGATACGTTTTGAGGAAATGCTTCATTTTAAATGCGCGCCTTCCGTTGAGCGCAATATTGCAAAACATAAAAAAGAAATCGAATTGATACCGTCCAAAATCGAAAACCCAGAAAAATTAAAAGAGCAATATCAAAAAATGCTTAAAGCGTTCCCCACGCCCAAAGCGCTTCATGACAAATTAAAAACTTATGGGCGTTTATTTACTGATATGAGCAAACGAGTGAAAGCGTGCGAGGAAAATGAAAAACAGGCGGGGTTGGTTGTGACGGCTAAACAATAATGTGAGGTGGTTATGCTGGAAATTCTGTATTTTGCTATTGTTTCTCAAAATGAAGATATGATTATTTCGCTTCTAAAGGCGATACCCAGAGAGATATTGTTTTTTGACAAACCGAGTGGCGATTATCTTGTGTCGCTGCTAAAGCATTATAATTGCAGAAGAGCTTTCGATTATTTAAGATCTTCAGCTCCGCAAGAGGTGAAGGCAAGCGCTGAATTTGAAATCAAAGATAGCGCTCTTCCCGCAGAAAAGATCCAAAGCACATTTGATAAAATGTGGGATGAAATTTGCAGTCTTTCCAGACAAAAAGCTTCGTTTGAAGAGTTCAAGAAACAATTCGCACAATATGACTCATTGTTAACGATCGCAACGGATTATCCGGTCCTTCATTGCATGAGAGCGGCAAGTGTCGCCTATCTGTTGCAAGATTATGCCGCTGCCACCAGACATTTTGAAACGGCGATCACTCATCTGCTTAACGCTGGTCAAAGCAAGAGTCAAGGTTACATACCTGCCACATTAGTTGACGAAATGTTAACCGAGTTAACTTTCAGGGTTTTTGCCGCATTTTCCGTTAAACCATCCGAAGCCTACCTGAATTTGCTTAAAAATAATTTATATCAAACTAACGTGGCATTTTGCATTGGACAAGAGGCCTTTTTATTCCCATTAAGCGCCACATGCAACCTTGAAACACTACGATCCATGCACGTTTCATTAGGCGAATTTTTTAAATTTAAACGTCAACTCAAGATTACAAAACTTGAGTATCAAGATATGCCTGATTATAAAAAATGCGTCAAAATAAAATTATTTGTTATTCGTCGATTTTATGAATGGCTGCTAAGTCTTGAAAAACAAAATAATCTGACTATTACCTTTCAAAGCCAAAAAAAACTTAATGAATTATTGTTGGGTATGAAAAAAGCGAGATTAGAATTGTTTTTTGCATTTTATGGCTTTAAAAAGCTTATGCTGGATATTTTTAGGCAATGTTACAGAATGATGGGAGTTGAAGCCGAATGCCCTTTTAAAGCTGAATTTGACGCCGCGGCAGCTATCGAAAAAACCGCTTCAGAAAGAATGAATGACCTTACCACCGGGCGATTAATTGCATATGTAGGGCCTGAGAAGAATGTAGAGGAGCAAATGGATTCAAAACAAACAAGGAAACAAAGGAAAAAAGACATCAACAAAGAAGAAAAAAAATCATCTGCGCCACCGTCAGCACCATCAGAATCAGAAAGACCGCTGGAAAGTTATGCTGAACTGCCTACCTACTATCCAGATGTTACCCGGCTTGATTTGCCAGGCAATACAAGATTACAAAAAAAGCAACCCAGCTTGTTTCTTGCGTGTCCAGAAGCAAAAAGCGGCTTAAAAGAGCAGGAAATATTAACCAAGCCATCAGTTGCAGAATGGCTATTAACTAATCCTCCTCCCAGTAATTTTATAGTTCGAAAAGCATCCCAAACTAATAGTAGCCAGCTCTTTACTCCTATATATTATGTCGATTTTGTTGATCCCATCAACAAAGACAGCTTTTTTTACACTCACCCAGAATATTATTTAGAAGCTGTTTATCTGGTTAGTAAATATCATTTTATTTCTGCTTCGGTACAGGTTGCGCTAGATTTGGCTAAAACGCATATTGCTGATTCACTCTATCAAATCCATGACTATGTTTTACGAGCGCAATATGACATTTTCCTTCGTCATTTTGGCAAAGT
The DNA here is from genome assembly GCA_027459575.1 of Gammaproteobacteria bacterium. Classification (GTDB taxonomy): domain Bacteria; phylum Pseudomonadota; class Gammaproteobacteria; order DSM-16500; family DSM-16500; genus Aquicella. Next base: position 12,056 of record DAIDIB010000057.1, read on the forward strand.
AGCCGCGTCTCAAATATTTATTAATTATGGTGTATTTAAGACGCTGATTGATCGTGGTATTTTCCCCATCGCAGAAACACAGACGAAGTCGGCCGAAAAATATGTCGCTCCCGCTCTATTTCGCAGTTAAAATGATAGTATGGACAGACACTATTCTTTAGCCGATAAATTTTGCCTCGGACTCGATTCCGCATTGCGGGCTTTGCATGGCAAGGTGAAAACGTCAGAAGCGCCATATCCAGCGCGTGATTGCGAAGATCATGCTTTAACTGACGGTCAGCGCAAGCACTCGGCGGGTTTAATGCGAGTTAACCACGCTGGTGAGATATGCGCGCAAGCGCTTTATCATGGTCAGGCAGTCGTTTCCCGTTCACCGCAAGTGCAAAAGAAAATGCAGCTCGCGGCGATTGAGGAGGGCGATCATTTGAACTGGTGTCAGTTACGGCTGGACGAATTAGGCAGCCACACCAGTTATTTAAACCCCCTGTGGTATGCCGGTTCCTTTGCCATTGGCATGGTGGCGGGCATGGTCGGTGATGATTGGAGCTTAGGCTTCGTCGCCGAAACCGAAAAGCAAGTTATCAAACATCTGGAAAGTCATTTGCATCTCTTACCCCAACAAGATGCCCGCAGTTATAAAATCCTGCAGACCATGGAGCGTGACGAAGCCAAACACCGCGACGAAGCCATTGCCTCCGGCGCACGTGAGCTTCCTAATTTTATTAAATTTTTCATGGGGTTAGTGTCTAAAATTATGGTGAAGACGGCGTATCGGGTTTAATCTTTGTCCAGATAAGTCGAAGCGCATTCAGAATTGCAATAACATCAATTATTTCTTGTATGATGGCCCCTTCAACCGGGGTCAGAAATCCCGCCGCGGCGAACCCCATTCCTATTACGCTGAGCGCCATACCACCAATCGCGCTCTGTAATGCGATATTTCGCGTTGAAAGGCTCAGGTGGATCAATTCATCTACTCTATCTAAGCGAATTATCCATGATGACAGCGCCAGCCGCCTCGGCAGTTACGTTACTAAATTGTCCAAACGCGATTCCTACTGTCGCCGCGGTTAATGCGGGAGCGTCATTGATTCCATCGCCCATAAAAAGCGTAGCGTCATGTTTCATTTCGGATCGAACTATTTCAAGTTTTTGTTGCGGTGTTTGTGAGGCGTGTATTTCAGATAAGTTAAGCAAGTCTCCAAGATATTTTACTTCTGATTGTAATAGGAAATTAGCATCAACGCCTTCTTTAGTAATAATTTCGGTTAAAGTGGGTTTGCCATAAGTGAGCGTACCTGTTTTATCAAAAATCGCGACTCGACAATTAGGTAATCTTTCCAATACGGTTGGGTCTTTGATGATAATCGATCGTTTAGCAGCCATTGAGATGGCGCTAATGACGGTAATAGGAATAGCGATGAGTAACGGACAAGGGGTTAGTTAACTGCTAGTTGAAATATATCCAAACCTGTGTAAACTTGCCGATATGGATAAATTATATCGAATTGG
>DAIDIB010000058.1 GCA_027459575.1 Gammaproteobacteria bacterium
TCTGAGCCAGAATCAAACTCTCCACTTCTTTAAATCGAGTTTGAGACCGAACTCTTGCATCTTAAAAGATGCCTTCGCTTGGTTTCATCGCTTCGCTCGGGAGCTCCCCGCTTTCGCGGGGATGACTCCCAAACGAAACTACAATTGCCTTACCTATAAAAATTGACTTAGGTAAGCGCGCACAATTATCACTTTCCAATTTGTTAAAGATCTCGCGAAACCGTTTTGCTATTTCGCTTAAGAGAGGCGCATTCTACTACTTCACGAACAACTGTCAACGGTAATTTCACAAAAATATTAATTATTTTGCAAAATCTTCCGAAGATAGGCGCCGGTATAGGATTTTCGCTCCTTTATTACCGCTTCCGGGGTTCCGCTGACCACAATCTGGCCACCTTTGTCACCCCCTTCAGGGCCCAAGTCAATAATCCAATCAGCGGTCTTGATCACATCCAGATTATGCTCGATCACTACGATGGTATTGCCGTGGTCACGCAGTCGATGTAGAACTTTAAGCAATTGTTCTATATCGTAAAAATGTAAGCCAGTCGTTGGCTCATCTAACAAGTATAGCACACGCCCTGTATCTTTGCGCGACAGCTCCTTGGCGAGCTTGATTCGTTGCGCTTCGCCGCCCGACAGGGTAGTCGCGCTCTGACCCAATGAAATATAAGATAATCCGACGTCCAAAAGCGTTTGTAATTTGCGGGCGAGCGGCGGAATGGCATCAAAAAATTCACGCGCATCTTCTACTGTCATTTCAAGTACTTGGTGAATATTTTTGCCTTTATATAAAATTTCTAGCGTCTCGCGGTTGTAACGTCTGCCCTGGCACACGTCGCAAGTGACGTAAACATCTGCCAAGAAATGCATTTCTACCTTTATGACGCCTTCGCCCTGACAGGGTTCGCAGCGGCCGCCTTTGACGTTGAAACTGAAACGCCCAACCTGATAGCCGCGCGAGCGCGCTTCGTTGGTGCCGGCGAACAAATCGCGGATGCCAGTGAACAATCCAGTATAAGTCGCTGGATTAGAGCGGGGCGTACGACCAATAGGCGTCTGATCAATGACAACAACCTTATCCAGATATTCCAGACCTTCTATCGATAAATAAGGCGAAGCCTGTTTTACGCCAGCGCCATTTAGCATGTGTTCTGCGATAGGCGCCAGGGTGTCGTTTATTAAAGTCGATTTACCTGAGCCTGAAACACCTGTGATGCAGGTCATTAAACCAATCGGTATCTTCACATTGATATGTTTAAGATTATTGCCGCTCGCGCCGGTAATAACGATCTGTTTGTCTGGGCTGCCAACCATACGCTTTTGCGGAATCGCGATTTTGCGCTTGCCGGAAAGATACTGGCCTGTCAGCGATTTACTATTTCTCATGATTTCTTTTGGCGTACCTTGCGCGACGATTTCGCCGCCATGTACGCCTGCGCCCGGGCCAAGATCAAGCACATGATCGGCATTCATAATCGCGTCTTCATCGTGCTCGACCACAATCACGCTATTGCCAAGATCGCGCAAATGACAAAGTGTTTTTAACAAACGATCATTATCACGCTGATGCAAGCCGATAGACGGCTCATCCAGAATATACATCACGCCAACTAAGCCAGAACCGATTTGACTCGCGAGACGAATACGTTGTGCTTCGCCACCGGATAATGTTTCTGCGCTGCGCTCGAGACTGATGTAATCCAACCCCACATCAATGAGGAATTTCAAACGGCTGGTAATTTCTTTAATAATCTTATCCGCGATATCACCGCGATAACCGGGCAGATGTAATTTATCAAAAAACGATTTGGCTTTTTCCACCGACCAGGCGGAAATTTCCGGCAAGTTTTTATCTTGCACAAATACATTGCGCGCGGCTTTATTCAAACGCATGCCGTTACATGATTCGCACTGCTTTACCGCGATATATTTACGCAATTCTTCGCGCACAAATTCAGACTCGGTGTTACGATAGCGTCTTTCTAAATTCTTCAACAAGCCTTCAAAAGCGGTGTTTTTAGTAAACGCGTAGCCGTCTTCGTCTTTGTAATTAAATTTGATGGGCTCATCGCCGCCTTCGACTATCATCGTTTGAATTTTCTTGGGCAATAGCATGAATGGCACGGACAAATCAAACTTATAATGTTTTGCCAGTGCTTTTAGTAATTGCTGATAATACACGTTGCGCCTATCCCACACGCGTATCGCGCCGTCTTCCAGGCTTGCTTCGGGATTAATAACAAGCGAGGAATCAAAAATTTCTTTCACGCCTAAACCATCGCAAGATGCGCAGGCACCCACGGGGCTGTTGAATGAAAATAAGCGCGGGGATAATTCAGATAAACTGTAGCCACAATCGGGACAAGCGAACTTGGCGGAGAATACTAATTGCGCGCGTTTTGGTTCATCCATAAATCCGACGGAAGCCAAACCATCCGCCAGACGCAGCGCTGTTTCAAATGATTCCGCGAGACGAATGCGCACATCATCGCGCACCTTGATGCGGTCGATCACAACTTCTATGGTGTGCTTCTTGCGTAAATCCAGTGCTGGCACCTGATCAAGCTCGACCATCTCGCCATCAATACGCGCGCGCACAAAACCCTGACCGCGTAATTGTTGCAATAATTCCACGTGCTCGCCTTTACGCTCACGTACTACTGGCGAGAGAATCATCACCTTGGTATCTTGTGGCAGCGCTAACACCGCATCTACCATCTGGCTGATGGTTTGCGCTTCCAGCGCATTGCCATGTTGCGGGCAACGCGGCTGTCCGACTTTGGCAAATAGCAAACGTAAGTAATCGTGAATTTCGGTAATCGTGCCCACGGTTGAACGCGGATTGTGCGAAGTAGACTTTTGTTCGATAGAAATAGCGGGCGATAAACCTTCTATATGATCTACATCGGGTTTTTCCATCATCGATAAAAATTGGCGCGCGTAGGAGGAGAGCGACTCTACGTAGCGGCGCTGACCTTCAGCATATAAGGTATCAAAAGCCAATGAGGATTTGCCAGAACCAGAAAGCCCTGTAATTACAACAAGCTTGTCGCGGGGCAAGTCGACGTTGATATTTTTGAGGTTGTGGGTGCGGGCGCCCTGGATTCGGATTTGTTTCATAGTACTCGTGTGTCAGTCTAAATAATGGGAGAGTATAGCCGAAGTTTGGGAAAAATGCGCGGGAGAGGCTAGCAAGCGTTTTATGTGTTCTGGAACTTTCTCTGGCTGGCAGCTTCTGTCTATCTTGGGGACGTACATCCATGTACTCGCACTCCTTACCTTCCATGGTTCGTGACGCCCCGCGATAGACAGAAGCTGCCAGCCAGAGAAAGTTCCAGAACACATAAAACGTGGCAGTATTTTACATTTTGATTTTTTTTGATTCGTATTCGGTTTCCAGCTGATCATCGGCTTTTCGTTTATGCTCGCCAATGACTGGTGGCTTGATGTAACTTGCCAGCACTTCAGCTGCAGCACGCAAATCTTTTTCTGCGATACCAGCTAAAGCAAGTTGAAATTGTCTATTATGCGCTGGATCCCGGCTTTCGCCGGGACGACGTCTGGATTGATGGGGCGGAAAAAATCTTAATGTGTGCGCATCTCGCGAATATCTGTCGCCTTGTCTACGTCGATCATCTTCATCTACCTCTTTTTCCGGCCGAATTAATTCCTGAATAAATTCAATAAAATCGCGCAATAGATAAGGATCCGTCTTAGTAGCGTCTTGCATTTCACGCGAGTACAGCAACAATCGTGCGTAGGCTTTGTAAACTTCGCCTGCGGCTTCCGTTGTATATCCAACCAGACTCTCCATTAATCGCTGATAATCAGGATAGAGTGTTTGCAACAATACCCCCTGATCTCTAAAACGTCGCATTCTCAACAATGGCAGCACACCTGCAATTTCACGCCAATAGTGCTCTCCCCGCATTCGCTCGAGCGCGAGGCGAAAACATTCATCGTGATGATCATCTTTTCCCGCATGCGCCAAACGAATTAAATCCGCCGTTGAACGAGTCGCCAGAAAAGCTCGCACATGCGGTAAAAATATTTTAGTTGGCTCAGTATAAAAAACATCTGGCAAGCCCAAGGCATGATCGGTATTCAATCCCCAACCGTGCACAATGCCATTTTTTGTTAGCAAGGTATAAATACTTCTGCCATGCACTCCTTTAGTTGCGCCTATCGCCCAGGGCACTGGCACGGGTCGTAACACTGGACTGACGGTAGCTTCCATACCCGGCACACGTTCTACATCTGCGCCACAAACCTGCATGGGAGCATCTTGAAGATAAAAGCAGATGGTTTCATCTATACTGCCGATGCCGGTGACGCCAGTTAATCCGGGAATAAATTCAGTATATAAACGCTTTCTTTGATCACCCAGGCCAAGCCTGCCGGCAGTATTATCGCCACAACTGGCGACGCGTTGGTCTTTGCTAACAAAAAACGTGCTGTCGTGATAACAGCGTACATCTTCGATATTTTGCAAACCACGAACTTGCGTAGGCTTCAGGATAAACAATGCCTCGTTACCCACACCTAATCTGCTATTCTGATTATCGCCAGCAGCGAAGATGTCGCCTAAAGGATTTTTCGTCTTGCTACGAAAAAACGCGCCATTATATATTGCCCATACTTTATCTACATCTTTTAATTCGGGGACTTGCGTAGCCATCTCATAAATAATTCTTTCAGGCAGACCAAGCTGGCATGACGTATTACTTCCACAAGCAAAAAGCAGACCATCCGCGCGTAAACAAAAAATCCCTTCGTCTGATTCTTCTATATCCATAATATCAGCCACACCAATCATGGGAGTTGGTGACTGGCAATCTTGCCTGTGCCCTTGCCCCAACTGCCCATGCCTGTTATCGCCGCAGGCAAATACCCTGCCATCACGCGCGAGCAAGAAAAGACTACCGCCTGGCATTTTCATTTTTTTTATAAGTGGCAAATTTAATTGGAGAAAGTGATTATATCGCGCGCGACTACCGGCAAATAATTGACGCCCTTGATTATCGCCACTGGCAAACACATGCCCATCCTCGCAAAGAACAAACGTTCTATTGGCTTTGGTAATGACATCTATTACTTTCGATTTAATAGGCACTCTTTTCGGAAGAGCGCAGACAGCATCATCTTGGCGACCGATACCCAGCTCCCCATAATAATCTGTGCCACAAACATGCAGCGTTTGATCTTGCGCACGGAAAAATGTATTGGAGCCGGTGCCATCGATGTCTATCACTTTATTCGCGGCTAAAAAACGGGTTTCGATTTCGGCGTGGAGTAGCGACCACATTTCCCGGCTAGTAATGGCAAGAGCTAGCAGGTCTTTATCTGTTAAAGTAATACCGATTAATTGCTGTAGTTCAGGCAGCAACTGTGGAAACAGATGAAATTCTTCAAGTCGTGTGACTGACATTTGGTTTCTCTGTACTGGGTCCCGGCTTTCGCCGGGACGACGAGTCATTTTTTCGCCTTCTTAATTGATGCATCGTGCTTTTCGTCTTCCGCTTCACCGTCAGCGCCTCGTTTTACATTAGCACGCAAGGGTGGTAGTTCGGCAAGAAAAAATTTGGCTACGATTTTAAGCATCGAGGGTTCCCCCGAAAGTTCGTCAAGCATCGATTGCGATGCTTCACTGAGGGGCGGGCGAAATAAAACAAGGGGGTTGTGCGCTGCAAGAAAAGTTAGCATTTCCACAAAGTCAGGAAGGCAAGATTCTGAGGTTGGAATTACCTTTCTGTAAAATATCAGCATGCTAGCCCAGGCATTCACTATTTCATCTTCCTCTGAAAGATGGGCATTCGCGTAGCTAAGCACAGAATGATAAGCAGGCAGGATCTCTCTTATTCGATCGCTGCTTCTCCATCCGGAAGTGTTCAATTCTTTCATTAAATTGACAAGCTCAGGCACATCGTGCTGACGAGAAATGTAAGTTAACGCGAGCTGAAGACAATGTCGTGCGAACCCGCCTTGACCACTCGCATAATATAGAAGATCTCTTAGTTTGGCTTTCTCGAGCAATCTGTTAACAGCAGGAAAAAGATGAAGTTTTGGTTGCATATGCAACACACCTTCTTTTAATTCACGACCCTCTCCTGTATCAATGTGAAGTGCGCCATCACTGGCACGATAAATAAATTCATCTCTATAAGTATCTATTTGTTTGATACTTTCTGGATTGTCAAAAATAAGCTGTGGTTTTGCTATAGTATCGTCTGCTACAGTACCTGCGAAAAAGACTTTACCTTCGCTAGTAAAAAAAGATTTCTGCGGCTTACAAAAAACTTTTTGTATGGGTGGCAGATGTGGGTTAAGTGTAGGCGTCACACGAGAGACCATATCACCCATACCCAATTTGCCACTTATATTCGTACCGAATACAAATACCTTCCCCGCCTTATCAACGAACAGAGCACTTGTACCATCTACATCCATATCAACAATATCATACAACCCAGGCAGCAGCGCGGGAACATTATGCGCTAGTTGATCACCAAAACCCAACATGCCATCCTCATTATAACCCCAGGCACATACTCGTCCTTGTGGCGTGAGCCCATAAAAACGTTTTTTATCTCCCACTTTAACCGATTTTATTTTTATATCATTTAATGGCATCAGTATTGGGATGTGTACATTGTCGTTATGACCGACACCTAGTTGTCCTAAATCATTTTTACCTGTAACGAGCAGACCCTCTGTTGAAAAAAGCAATAATTGCTCACGAGTATAATGAAAATCATGGAAGAACGGGACATTTTCTATCAGTTTTAGCTCATTAAAGGTTTTGTTTTCTACTCCCTGACCCAGCTCACCCCAACCATCTTTTCCAACAACTCTAATCTGTCCAGTATCACTAAGAAAGCAGGCGCTCACCCCATCATCCATTGCTTTAGTAATTATTTGGCCTTTAAAAGCGGCCACTTCTGCTGGAGTGGATGTGGCAGGAATATAAGTTTGTGGGTATGCACTGCTAAAACTCAATCCTTTAGCAAACACTTCACCAGAATGCTTAATGAAAATATTAAAATAGTCCCCGCTATCCAGCGCTTGTTTGACATCAAATAGTCCATCAACGATTTGCAAACCTCTGGTTTTCAGTTCTTCTTTTTTGCACATGGCTACTTGGCGAGATCGGGTAATGCCATACGCATTTTTCCGATCTACTATTACATCCATCACATCAAATTGATTCGCAAAAGAGACATCCAGAAAAAGACGTAACAAGGAATAATTCCTTTTGTTTGTCCGGCCTAGTAAGACAGCCTGGTCGAAGGTTCCTGCAGCGGCAATAAGAAGAATAATCTCATCGGGCATGAAATTAATCGGGCCGGGCTCCGGGTCAAGTTCTGGAGCGGGCACAGAAATAAGTGCTTGAGGCACCGGAAGAATAGGAGCGGCAGGCATCGCTTGTCTATGCGTTCGCCGGTTGTGGGGTTTAAAAAAACGACCTCTGCTCATACGACTACCTCAGATTTGTGCTAAGGGACCTGACCCCATGCCTGTCCCCGGGGCCTGACCCCCCGTTTTATTTGGCAGCAGCTTACTAGAAAACATTGCCTTCTGCCATAGCAGGAAAGATAATAATGGCTTTTAAATGTATAGATTCCCGCTTTCGCGGGAATGACAATGCCCTCGCGGGAATGACAGTGAAATTTTATGCCAAATAAAATGACCAGTAGTGAGTTACGCGCCGTATTGAGCTTATCCTCTATCATGAGTTTACGCATGATTGGGCTATTTATGGTGTTACCCATGTTTAGTTTATATGCAAGTCAGTTGGTGGGTGCGACGCCAACACTCATTGGCTTGGCGATGGGCATTTATGGCCTGGCGCAGGCTTTATTGCAAATTCCGTTTGGCGCGCTTTCTGATCGAGTTGGCCGTAAGCCTATCATTTTAATGGGTTTATTGATCTTCACGCTGGGTAGCGTGCTTTGTGCGATGGCTCATTCTATAGAATTGATGATGATTGGCCGTGCGCTGCAAGGCGCGGGCGCGGTGGGTGGCACCATTCTGGCCATGATGGCTGACTTAACGCGCGAAGAGCAGCGCACAAAATCCATGGCTATCGCAGGTATGACCATTGGCGCATCGTTTATGATCGCGTTGCTGGTGGGGCCGATACTCGCGGGCTGGTTCGCGGTGAGTGGCTTGTTTTATCTGGCGGCGGGGATGGGATTGGTGACGATCGCCTTGTTGTATCTGGTCGTACCGAATCCTGGTGAGACACACTGGCATGCGGATACTGAACCTGAGTTACGCTCTTTCTTAAAATTATTGTTCATGCCTGAGTTGGCGAAGTTAAATAGCGGCATTTTTATTTTGCACGCGATTTTCACCGCGAGTTTTGTGGTGATTCCGATTAGCCTGCATCGTTATGCTGGACTGGCGGCTGATCAGCAATGGCATTTATACGCGCCGGCGTTGCTGATTGCTTTTGTGGCGAGTCTGGCGTGCATTGGAATGGCGGAGCGCAAGAAACAGGTACGGCGCTATTTTATCGGCGGAATTGTTGTGATTGCATGCGCGCAGGTTTTGTTTTGGATTGCCTCGTCACGCTCAACCTTCCTGGCAGTGACGGCAGTAACCATCTTCCTCACCGGCTTTTCCTTACTCGAAGCCTTCCTGCCCTCACTCATCTCCCGCACCGCCCCACGCGAACGCAAAGGAAGTGCCATGGGCATCTATTCATGTTCACAATTTTTCGGTATATTCGTCGGCGGTGCTCTGGGCGGCTGGTTATATGGCCTCCTCGGCTTTTCAGGCGTCTACCTCTTCTGTCTAATCCTTTCTCTCTGCTGGCTAAAAATCGCCTCTTCCCAACCGAGAACAGAAAATCCTGATTTCATTCACCGTCAAGAGCAATTACAATCGAAGTAACTCATCTAAGGAGATAGCGTCATGGCAAGAGGTATTAACAAAGTAATATTAATAGGCAACTTAGGCAAAGATCCTGAAGTGCGCTACACGCCAAGCGGGCTTGCGGTTGCCAATATTACTATCGCTACCAGCGAAAACTGGAAAGACAAACAAAGCGGCGAAATGCAGGAACGTACGGAATGGCACCGCGTTGTGTTTTATCAGCGTCTCGCTGAAATCGCTGGCGAATATTTACGCAAAGGCTCCAAAGTGTATATTGAAGGTCGTTTGCAAACACGCAAGTGGCAGGACAAAAACACTGGGCAAGATCGTTACACCACTGAAATCATCGCGAATGAAATGCAGATGCTGGATAGTAAGGGTGGCAGTGGCAGCAGTGACGCGTCATCTTATGAAAAACCAGCAGCAGCTGCTGCGACAGGCACGGCGGATGCGGCACCTGCGCTAGATTCGTTTGATGATGATATTCCGTTTTGAATCCAATCAGGAAAAAAAGCCCGGACACAAAAAGCGTGTCCGGGTTACACTCTACTTAGATGGCAAGCTTGTAATCCCGCAACTCATATAACCTTCATTGCAAATATAAATATCGTCAATATTGTTCAACGGTTTCCAACTGCCGCTAGCGAGATCCGGCATGATAGATGTGTCGAATGTTTCTAATCTGACCACTTTATCTTTGCTTAAACTATAGGTAAAAAATATGCGCGCCTCTTGGTGGTTATTGGTAAAATAAGCCGCTGCGGAGCTGAAAGTGAAAGTTTGCTGCTGACCTGGGTTAAAATCTGCCGTATGACGGCCTTCAGTAAGGTAACTACGCTCAAATTCGCCACAGCTCAATTGGCCAGACGTACTCAAAGAGCAATTTATGCGCTCTGGTGGGTAATAAACATCGCCATGTTTCGCATAGGCCACACTGCTCATGCCTAAAGTAACTGCTAACAAGCCGGGTATTAATGTTGTGAATTTCATTTTGTTGCACTCCCTGTTAATTCCGTTTAATAACCGTCGAGAGGGTAGCCTGTGCTGTTGCGCGCTGTCAATGGGACGTATCTGCCTCATATAAATAAAAAATGTTATTTTTGTAAAAAACTTGGTATTATTGCCAGATTCATCAGAATAAATGGTCTGAAGAATTTAAAAATAAAAGGGAGCTGAACATGAGCGCTATGAACACTGCGTTATTACTTCTGGAAATTCAAAACGATTATTTTCCAAACGGCCGGATGCCACTAGAAAGAAGTTTGGAAGCGAGCGCAAAAGCGCAATCTGTATTACAAGCATTCCGTGAAAAAAAATTACCTGTTGTGCACGTACAACATATTTCGACCCAACCTGACGCTGCGTTTTTACTGCCTTGCACCAAAGGCGCGGAATTTTATTCCGCAGTGCAACCTAGTAAAAATGAAATTATCGTCAAGAAGCATTATCCCAACAGCTTTAAAGACACTTCTTTGTTGAATCAGTTAATCAAAAATCAAATTAATCACCTAGTCATTTGCGGCATGATGACGCATTTGACGGTAGATGCGACTGTGCGCGCCGCGTATGATTTAGGATTTAGTATAACCGTACTGCATGATGCCTGCGCGACACGTCCACTGGAATTCAACCACATCATCATTCCAGAACAACATGTTCAACTCGCTTTTCTCGCCGCATTACAACCAAGCTACGCTAACGTACTTGGTGTGGATGATTATCTGCAAAAAGCCGGCGCGCGAGTTGCTAACTTTGCATGAACTGGGAATCCCGCTATTTGCCACCCGACCCGGCCAACTGGCAGGGTCGCGCGGATATTCCGCCTAATTCCTGTTTTTATCAGCGCGTTAAATTATTAAATTTGTTCGAACAACGCGTTGGTCACCATCATGAACCCACTTTTGCCTTACTAGGCTTTAAATGTGATGAAGGTGTGCAGCGTGATTTGGGGCGCGCGGGCGCTGCCGAGGGCCCTGCTTCCATACGACTGCGTTTAGCAAAAATGCCGTTGCAAAAAACCGCTTTAATTTGTTACGACGCAGGCGACATTGTGTGCGCTGATAGCGATCTGGAAGCCAGTCAGCAGGCGCTCGCTGCAGTCATCGCACTCTTGCTAAAAAATAATATTATTCCGATCGTGCTGGGTGGTGGCCATGAAGTGTCATTTGGCAGCTACCTTGGCATCGCACAAGCGTTTCCGCCGCAAAAAAAACTTGGCACTATCAATTTTGACTCACACTTCGATATGCAACCCGTCGCGCCCACGCATCGTGGCAGCGCCACCACGACGTTTTATCAAATCGCCATGGACCATAAAGCCAAACAACGCAACTTTGACTATAACTGCGTGGGGATACAGCACTCGGGCAATATTTCACAATCATTTGAGTTTGCCAAATCACAAAATGTGCGCGTGATTTTCGCGGAAGAGTTGCATCAGGGCATGTCGGAAAAATGCGTGGACTTTATAGATCGTGTGGTGGATGAAAACGACGTTATTTACATCAGCATTTCAATGGATGTTTTTTCACCCGCTTTCGCACCAGGCGTAAGCACCATACAACCATTGGGTCTTAGCCCGTGGCAAGTCATACCCTTGCTGCGTCAGGCTGCCGCGTCCGGCAAAGTGGTTTGCTACGATCTTGCCGAACACGCGCCGCGTTATGACGTCGATCACCGCACCGCGAAGCTGGCAGCCTCACTCATTTACGAAATTATTCATTATCACCATGAACCCTTTTCCTCTACAACTTCTCTCCTGGTTTGACAAACACGGGCGCAAACAGTTGCCGTGGCAGCATAATAAAACGCCATATCGGGTATGGGTGTCAGAAATTATGTTACAGCAGACACAAGTCGCCACGGTGATTCCTTATTTTGAACGCTTTATGACACGCTTTACGGATTTGCCTGCGCTTGCCGCGGCGGCAGAAGACGAAGTGTTGCACTTATGGGCAGGACTCGGCTATTACAGTCGCGCGCGCAATTTGCATCGCGCGGGGAAGAAAGTGATGGCGGAGCTTGGTGGAATATTTCCCGATACACTCGATGCGTTGCTTACTTTGCCAGGCATTGGTCAATCAACCGCGGGCGCGATTTTATCCATCGCCTTTAACAAACCCACGCCTATTTTAGATGGCAATGTGAAGCGCGTGCTAGCGCGTTTTCATGGTATTCGAGAGCCAGTGAATGACAAAGGGGTAGAGAAAAAAATGTGGGAATTGGCGACGCAATATACGCCGGCGAAACGTGTCGCGGATTATACACAAGCGATTATGGATTTAGGCGCGACCTTGTGTACACGCGCGAAGCCGAATTGTGCGGCATGCCCTTTTGCGCATGATTGCGTTGCCTACGCGGAAAATTGTGTGCATGAACTACCGGCGAAAAAAGCGGTAAAAAAAATACCAGTGCGCAGCGCGACGTTTTTGCTGGCGCGGCATCGAGATAATATTTTGCTGTGCAAGCGCGCCGCATCGGGCATTTGGGGTGGATTGTGGAGCCTGCCGGAGTTTAGCGGCGAGCCGGATAAGAAACAGTTGCGACAGTTTTGTCAGCGCGAATTTGGTGTGTTATTTGATGAGCTGCAAGTACTTGAAACGTTCAGACATACTTTCAGTCATTACCATTTGGATATTCACCCCGTGGCGATTACCCTAAAGCGTCTGCCCGCAAAAGTGATGGAGGATGAGCGGCAGATTTGGTATAACCCTCGCAAGCCTTCGGCGATTGGGCTGCCGAAGCCTGTACAATTACTATTGAGTAAGCTGGAATGACACATACAGTACACTGCGCGAAATTGCAAAAAGAACTGGAAGGTTTGCCACAACCGCCCTTACCCGGCGAATTAGGCAAACGCATCTACGAACAGATTTCACGCGAAGCCTGGCAGATGTGGCTCGGCCACCAAACCATGCTTATCAACGAATATCGACTCAGCATGATCGAGCCCCAATCTCGGGCGTTTTTGCTGCAGGAAATGGAGAAGTTTTTGTTTGGGGAAGGGAGTGAAAAACCGCCTGGATATAATCCTTGATATCTTGTCGTCCCGACAATACCCCGTCGTCCCGGCGAAAGTCGGGAC
>DAIDIB010000059.1 GCA_027459575.1 Gammaproteobacteria bacterium
CGGCGGACCGGGAGGCTCTGTTTCTTTTTCGCAGCGCAGCGAGAAAAAAAACAGACCTACCGGGCCGTAGTTACCGTATCTCCGATGAAGCTCACCCGAGCATCGTTAACCTTCACTGGTAACGCGTAAAACTTCCTCTAAGGAAGTGTCACCGAGTAATACGCGTCTATAACCATCCTGCCGCAAACTCATAAAATGCGTACGCGCATACTTACGCATTTTCTGTTCCGATTCTTTATCGTGAATCATCGCCGACAAGGTTTCGTCGATGGCGATTAATTCATACACACCACTACGACCCCAGTAACCGGTGTTGCGGCATTGAGAACAACCCACCGCGTGATAAATAACAGGTGACGATGATTCAGGCACCCCCATCAACTCACATTCACTCGCCGTCGCGGGCACGGATGCTTTGCAATGCGGGCACAATAAGCGCACCAAACGCTGTGCCAGCACACCCGTTAAACTCGATGCCAGCAAAAAAGGTTCCACCCCCATGTCATCCAGACGCGTGATCGCGCCAATCGCGCTGTTAGTATGCAAAGTAGATAACACCAGGTGCCCTGTCAAACTCGCCTGAATAGCGATTTGCGCAGTTTCCAGATCGCGAATTTCACCGACCATCACCACATCTGGGTCTTGACGCAAAATCGCGCGCAAGCCTTTCGCGAACGTCATATTAATTTTAGGATTCACGGCGGTCTGGCCGATGCCAACCAAATCATATTCGATTGGATCTTCCACCGTCAGAATATTACGAATTTTATCATTCAATTCTGTCAGCGCCGCATAAAGCGTCGTCGTTTTACCAGAGCCTGTTGGACCTGTTACCAAAATAATCCCATGCGGCTTCGCGATCAAAGAACGCAACAGAGTAAGTGGGCCTTTTTCCATGCCAAGATGCGTGAGATCAAGCCGCGCGCTTTGTTTATCCAGCAATCGTAATACGACACGTTCGCCGTGATTAGTCGGCATCGTCGAGACACGCACGTCCACCGCGCGACCACCTATACGCAAGGTAATACGACCATCCTGCGGCAAGCGTTTTTCCGCGATATCCAGCCGCGCCATGACTTTAATACGCGAGGTAATCAGCGGCGCCAACACACGTGGCGGCGTTAAGATTTCACGCAGCACGCCATCCACACGCATGCGAATCGACACATGATCTTCAAAGGTTTCGATGTGCACATCGGACGCCCCTTCGCGTATCGCCTCACTCAGCAAGGCATTCAGCAAACGAATGATGGGCGCATCGTCCTGCTTCTCCAGCAAATCTTCCGCGCGAGGTAATTCCTGCATCAGATCAGAAAGACTCATGGCTTCACCCAAATCTTCCGCCATTTGTTGCGTATCGGCGGAATTGGTTTCGTAGGTTTTCACCAGAGTTTCGTTGTAGATTTCTTCGCTGACTTGTTGCAGCTCAATGGGTTTTTGCAATTGACGTCTGATTTCGGCGACAACATGCAAAGGTGGCGGACGATGATAAATAACTTTCGCGGTATGCTCATCTTCACTCGTTACCAGCACACCGTATTTTTTCACAAATGCGAAGCGCAATGGGTTCATGCGCAACGGTCTCCAACGCAACCTTCCTCTTTTTCAAATGGAGCAGGCAGTTCTTTAATGTGGTCCCAGGGTGGCAAGTTACTATTAAGCGGTTCATCGCCAATGGTACGCATGTCATCGGTATAATTCGCTTCAATACTCTTGACCATGCTGTATTTCAAATGAGAAATAGTCATAGCTTCTTCTGGGTTCTTCATAATAATTGGCTTGATGAACACCATCAGATTTTTTTTACTCTGATTAGTGGTTTTTTGTTTGAAGGCTGCGCCGATGATAGGAATACTACTTAATATTGGCACTTTATTGATGTTTTCATTACTGGTGTTACTGATCAAGCCGCCTAGCACCAGCACATCATCGCTGTTGACAATAACGGAGTTAGTAATCGAACTGGTGTTAATGAGTGGTGTCAAGCCGGGATTTTGTGGATTTTGTAAGGTGTCATTTTTCAGTTTTAACATTAGCCGTACGGATTCGCCTAAATTAATTTGCGGCGACACATCAAGTCTCAGCGTGACTTTCTTATAATCATTGGTCGTAAAAGGAGTAGCGGTTTGAGTATTAGCAGTTGAGGCGTAGGAGCCAGTTTGTACCGGTACATCCTGACCTACTTCGATGGTAGCTTTTTGATTATCCAGTACGACTACGGATGGCGTCGATAAAATATTCACACCATTTTGATTACGCAAGACGCTCAACACCGCGTTAATCTGCATGTGCGGCATAATACCAACAATACCCGCACCAAAATTGGGAAACGAAGTAGGTGAAACCGCGTGATCTACTGTGCCGCTTGGGTTAACCGTACCCCATTGAATGCCAAGACTGGTCAAATCACTTTCATCGACTTCTGCGATAATGGCTTCGACTTCCACCTGAGCAGGACGAATATCCAATTTTGAAATAACAGCTTTTAACGCTGACATTAACGCTGGCGGAGCAGTGATAATAACAGCGTTAGTGTTAGGTTCTGCCTGAATATTACTGAAATTAGAAGGTGTTGTTTCTTTGCTTGCGGTGGTAGCCGCGTTCCCCACCGCGCCGGTGGTCGCATTAGTAACATTATTAATCGCCGTACTGGCATCGTAACTTGGACTGCTGCCACCTTTGCCTAAAATATTTTGCGCGATTTTGCCAAGCAAAGGCGCCAACGTTTTTGCCTGCAGATAACGCAGATAAATCACTTCAGTATTTCCCGCAGGCGACGTGGAAGGTGAATCAAGTTGTGAAACCAGCAAGCGAATACGCAGGCGCGCCGCTTTGGGGCCGCCCAGTAAAATACTGTTGCTGCGTTCATCCACCGCGATAGATACATTAGGTGATTCACCCGTGCTGCGCGCGGCGTTTTGCAGATTATTTAACACCACCGCGACTTGCGCGGCGGAAGCATGGTGCAATGGAATAATTTGTATGCCAGAGTTCGCCGCCGAATCGACTTCCTGTATCACGTTCACGATGCGTTCGATGTTCGACGCACGACCTAACAGCACTAAAATATTACCTGGCGCGTAAGAAGCTACATTGCTCCATTGCGGCAACATGGGGCGTAGAATGGGGATAAGTTGCGTGGCGGACACATTGGAAAGAGGAATGACGCGCACCACAACTTCATCACCACTACCAGGCTGCGCATTCGTTGCGATTTTTGTCGCGCTTTCGCCGCTTTCCATATTCGGCACAATTTTGATAACGTTACCACTTGGAATGGCTGAGTAACCTAACAGACCCAGCACAGAAAGAAACACCTGATACACTTCATGTTTTTGCAGTGGCTTGCTGGACACTAAGGTAATTTTACCGCTGACGCGTGGGTCTACAACAAAATTTTTGCCGGTTTCTTGCGAGACTTCGTTAATGACGCTGAGAATGTCGGCGTCTTGTAAGTTCCATAAGCGCGGACTGGATTTTGGCGCGGCTGTGTCGGAGGTGATGAGTGTTTCTGCGGTTGGTTGTGTTGTTGTCGTTGTCGTAGAAGCAGGAATAGTGTCCGGCAGTGGCGCTGATTGTTGATCGGCTGAATTGTCAGGTGACTGTTTAATTGGAATCGTTTCTGTCGGTTGATCCGCTTGTGCAAGCTGTATGTGCTTAGTTGCTTGCTGCGTTGGTTGCGATTGCTGCGCCAGCTGTGAAAAATTCACCGGCTTGAACACTTTCATGCGTTTAACCAGTTCAGCTAGCTGCGGAGTTTGTTGAAGTGTTGGCGAATTCGTATCTGCAAAAGTAATAGTCGAAAATAGAGCGGCGCCTAAGGCCATATACATGACTTGCTTCAAATAAGGCACCCTCATAAATCTCATGCTCTCACCACTACCGAACACTGTTAAAGATTAGCATATCTATATGGCCAACACGAATCATTTTTAGGTGTTTTGGTCTTTCCAAGACCCGCGATTCTGAGGGGTTTGTGAAGCGTATATAAGCGAAAAAAAACGCCATGGGTGTTACCCATGGCGTATTTAGTTTTGACAGATTACGTTTAGTTGGATGGGGTAGTCGTAGTCGTCGTTGCACTGCTGTCTGGCGTAGCAGTCTGGCTGCTGTCAGTCGTCTGGGTTGTGCTGGTTGACGATGTATTGTCTGATGACGTACCACCAGTGGTTGGAGCTGTTGTCGTCGTGGTGTTGCTGTTGGTGGTGGGTTCAGTGCCAGTTGATGGGGTGGTGGTGGTTGTCGTGGTGCTGCTATCAGTCGTTGGTGCTGCTGCGGGTGCAGTGGTGGTTGTCGTGGTGGTGCTGTCAGCGACTACCTGGCCAGGATTTGTCTGATTTGGCGCAGCTTGATTCATGGTTGCACTGTTGTCAGCACTTTGTTGTGCTGGTTGGGCTTCTGGAGTAGCCTGATTTTGTTCTTGCGACATCGCCGTTGCGGGTGCTGCTGGTTCATCTGATTTATTTTCATCACCTTTTGAACAACCCGTCATTCCGATTACGCAAAGGCTTAATAAGCCTGCTACGAAAATATTTTTACGCATGTGTATTAGTTCCTTTTGTCAAAAAAATTAAAATTGTCTAAAGCCATAGCCATTAAAGCCCCGCTTAAGCTATACACATTTTAGCCGAAATAATTTCAAGAGCAAAGTAGATTTACAATTTTAAAAGAACCATTGATGCATGGCTTCTTTCACTTTTCGCAAGGTTTCATTCGCTACTTTATTCGCTTTTTCTGTGCCGTCTTTCAACACTTTTTGCACATAATGCAAATCTTGTTCGAATTTCAATCGTTTTTGACGGAAAGGTTCTATCAAGTCAACCAACACGTCAATGAGCTTGCGTTTACACTCCACATCTCCAATTTGTCCGTTGCGGTATTTATCTTCCGCTTCCTCTACCCAGGCCTGATCGGGGTTAAAGGTTTCATGGAAAATCCATAATGGATTATTTTCCACCGTGCCCTTGTCTGTTGGTTTAAGACGCTTCGGGTCAGTGTACATGGCCATGACTTTCTTTTTGATCGCGTCCGGATCATCGCTCAAAAAAATCGCATTGTTGAGTGATTTGGACATTTTATACAAGCTTCCGTCTGGCGCTGGCGGACCAATACCGACCAATCGGCGCATGACACTCAATTTCGTTTCTGTGATGGGAAACAAACCGCCCTGTTTCACATAATCTTCGTCTTCTGTATGCGGATCAACACCACAATAAAGCTGGCCAAACCGCCGCGCCACTTCACGCGTCAACTCCAGATGAGGGATTTGATCCTCGCCAACGGGCACCACTTCGGCTCGAAAAGATAAGATATCCGCCACCTGGCTGATGGGATACATTAAAAAGCCAACCGGATAATTATCACCCAAACCTTTGTCGCGAATTTCATCCTTGATAGTTGGATTACGCATTAGACGCGGATAAGGCACCAGCATACTAAAGAGGATGGTTAACTCGGCAATCGCGGGGATTTCGGATTGCAAGAAAATGGTACTCTGAGCGGGATCAATGCCTACCGCCAGGTAGTCCATCACTACTTCCATCACATTCTGATGAACTTCAAAAGTGCGGTCCATGCGTGTCGTGAGCGCCTGAACATTCGCTACGATAAAAAAGCAGTCATAGTCTTTCTGCATGCGCACGCGGTTTTCCACAGAACCCACCCAATGCCCCAAATGCAAGCGTCCAGTTGGTGTGTCACCAGTTAAGAGTCGTGGTTTATGCTTGTTCGTCATGCTAGTTAATCCTGTTTCTGCGCTAAATGATAATACACCTGCCCGGCACGCTGACTTTTTAACAGGCGCCAGCCGGACGGCAGCTGATTATCCTTTATATCTTGTCGCGCTTCCAGATAGATGTAAGCATTTTTAGCTAAAAAATGGTGCTCATGCAAGTAACGACAGGTGGTAAGCAGCAAATCGCTGTCATAAGGCGGATCCAGAAAAACAATATCAAAAGGTTCTGTTGTTTTTTTTAGCCCAGCAGGCACACTCGCGCAGTAAATCTCGGCATTGTCTGCGCCGAATTGCGCCAACTCTTCTTTTAGTAATTTAACAAGCTGCACGGACTGATCGATCATGACCACCTGCGCCGCGCCTCGCGATAACGCCTCAAAACCCAGCGCCCCGCTGCCCGCGAAGGGATCAAGACAACGCGCATCGACGATCACCGGCGCGAGCCAGTTAAAAAGCGTCTCCCGCACACGATCAGGCGTGGGCCGCAAGTCCTTCATATCATGCACTTTTAATTTCCGCCCGCGCCATTTGCCGGCGATGATACGGATTTGATGTGGTGTATTGTTTAGATTTGTCATGAAATAGATTATGCTTGTGACTTGTTAAATATGAAAGCATCATTCCCCGGATCAAATTTACAAAGCAAAATTTGATCCGGGCTACGCGTAGCCCGGATGAGTGCTTTTCTCATCCGGGGAGCACTGTTAAAATAAGAGATAACAAATGTTCGATTTTTTAAAACGAAAAAAAGACACAGATCAAGCAGCAACGCCTGTTGAATCACCCGCACCAGAAGAAAGCAAACCCAGCCTCTTCGCGCGACTCAAACAAGGTTTATCCAAAACCCGTGCAAATCTTACCCAAGGCCTGGGAAATTTATTTCTCGGCAAAAAAGCCATCGACGACAAATTACTAGAAGAAATCGAAACCGCCCTGCTCACCGCGGACGTAGGCGTAGAAACCACTCAAGAACTCATCAAGACGCTCACTCAAAAATTAGCGCGCAATGAATTGACCGATTCCGACGCGGCATTTGTCTGCCTCAAAGACGAGATGAAAAAAATTCTGCGACCATGCGAAGCGCCCATCCCCGTTTCCGACGCAGTCAAACCATTCGTTATTTTAGTCATCGGCATCAACGGCTCCGGCAAAACCACCACCATCGGCAAACTTGCCAACCACTTCAAGCAACAACAGAAAAATCTCATGCTTGCAGCTGGCGACACCTTCCGCGCTGCTGCCATCGAACAATTACAAGTCTGGGGTGAGCGCAATCAAGTGCCCGTCGTCGCGCAACAACCCGGCGCTGACACCGCCGCTGTCATTTTCGATGCCATGGAAGCCGCCAAAGCCCGTTCAGCGGATATTTTAATCGCCGACACCGCCGGCCGCTTACACACCCAATCCAACCTAATGGCCGAACTGCAAAAAGTAAAACGCGTCATCGCCAAAGTCGACACCACGGCACCGCATGAAGTACTTATCGTCCTCGACGCCACCCTCGGACAAAATGCACTCAACCAAGTCAAACAATTCAACGAAGCCGTCGGCGTCACCGGCATCGTCCTCACCAAACTAGACGGAACCGCCAAAGGCGGCATCATTTTCGCGCTAGCCAACACCACCAAAATTCCCATCCGGTATATCGGCGTTGGTGAAGGAATCAATGACTTGCGGCCATTTCAGGCAGATGAGTTTGTAGAAGCACTGTTTGGATAAATATTACACCCCTGCGAGGTGGAAATTCATCCCAGCACATGCCAGCAGCTTGTTATCCATTTTTACTTTGTTAAGAAAATGACTAATCATTTGCAATATGGTAATATTCTAGTCGTTCAATGCCGTTAAACAACAATTAAAATGTGCAATTCATAAACATTTATTAGCTTGAGATAATTTGTGACAAATATTTATATAGCTATAAAACCACAACGAATTGAGATCAACTCTGGTAGAGGTGATTATTCAGGAATCTCATATCAAAATATAATTATGCGTGGAGCACCAGAATATGATGGTACATATGGGAAAAATACTGATTTTACATTCAAAAAAGATGGCCAAAGCATAAGATTCCCCAGCAATGGGATTGTAAATATTCGCGCAATAAAAGCTATTAAAGATTGCTTTTGGGATCATGAGAAAAAAATTCTGGCTAATTCAGGAATAGATGAAAATTCAAAATTCATTGGTTTTTTGCACTACGTTCCTGCTTGTGCTGACAGTGAAATGTGTATCGATAGTCCTGACTTGTTACAGATGAGCATATATGTAAGTAAAAAACAATTAGCTACATATATAGATTTGATAGGTTCTCGGAAATCTACTGTAACTGCGGTCGGTACTTTTCCTGGCCGAACAATGGATGGTTCTCTTGAAGAGGGAATGTTTGGTTATGATGTAACGTGGGACCTGGATAAAAACAGGTCGGTATGCTTAGAAAGTTTTAACTTAAATTTCTCATTCTCCAATGAGATTCCAGAAGAAATCTCTAATGATGAGCAAAATCAATGTTATAATGATTAACTGTTGTAATCGTCGCACATCCTGTCATAAACATAAGCTCACATAAACTCGCTACAAACGTGCAGAAAATTAATTGACCAACAAACTGCTTACCAGTTTGGTATATATTTCAGCCAAAATATATGTCGGGTGACCCGCGTCAATTTTGTTCTGTTCCGCTACCTATAATTCAATTATAAGTAGCGGAACAGAACAAAATGATTAGCTAATTAATCCAAATATCGATGTTTAATTTATCCTTTGTTGTTTGCTCAAAGTAGGCGCTCGCGATCACAATACCTACTGAGGTTAGATCCATGCTCATATGCCATAAAACTCATATTAGCGCACCCCGTGTAAACAAGATGCTCGAATTCGGCACTCGTATTTTTGAAATCCAAAAATGGTTTTAACTTTTGATCTAGAAATATTTGCTTAAATTGAGACAAGATAGCCAAACAATTACCTGTTCCATTTATCCTCACATTTTCCTTGAATTTGAGATTATCGATCACAATCGCGCAGCCATTTATACTTATCCAAAAATTTGGATATCGTCTTGTCTTAAAAAAAATCTGCGCTAAAATGCTGATCGACTTAGCTCCTATTTTTTTGATGACCATTCCACATTAAGTTTTTTGTGTTTTTGCGCACAATCACGCAAGTAAAGGTTGATGAGAGTCTGATACGGAATGTCGTTATCATCGGAGAGATGCTTAAAATATAGGATTATGTCGGCATCAAGCCTGATGGTAATCTGCTTCTTTAAAGCGTGAAGATATGGATTCTTTTTTGCTTTTGAAAAATCATATTCTTTCTTCATAGTCAGCCACCGTAATATTGAGAGGATTCTTTCTTTGTTGCTTTCCTGGCAGAGATTATTCTTATCACGCTATCATGTTTACGATAGCAGTGACAAACAACCAATAAACCAGTCGAGGTACTAAGCCCCAATAGAACAAACCTGTCTTCATCGTCAGAATGCTCTGGGTCATGCATCACCAGTGCATTCTCATCATAAAAAGCGGACTTCGCCTCCTCAAAACTGAGGCCATGCTTTTTCTTGTTTGATGACGCCTTTGAAGCATCCCAGTCAAAAGTTATATTATCCATAATTACATTATAATTATATTGTAGTTATTTACAATAGGTCAAATTCATCGTTCTTCCCTTGAACTATTCGGAATTTCCGAATGGTTAAAATTTAATCTGCATCCTATCTCCGGATGAAACGCCCATTATATTTTTTTGGGCGTTTCATCCGACTACAAAAGCCGCTATAATCTCGCTATTAGAATCCTATAAGCACGGTGTGAGCCCATGAATACCAATTTGCAGATCGCCGATATCCGCTTGCCGATAAGCAGCCTTGAAGCTTATCTTGCCCATATAAATCAAGTACCTATGTTAAGCCAGGAAGAGGAATATGAGCTGGCTTGCCGGTTGCAGAAGCAAAATGATGTTACTGCTGCTAAAAAATTGATCTTACCTCATTTGCGCTATGTGGCCAGAGTTGCCAAGGGCTATTTGGGTTATGGATTGCCGTTGGCAGACCTGATCCAGGAAGGCAATATCGGCTTGATGAAGGCGGTTAAGCGCTTTAAGCCGGAAAAAGGCGTGCGTCTGGTGACCTTTGCCATGCACTGGATTAAAGCGGAAATTCACGAATATATTTTGAAGAACTGGCGTATTGTTAAGGTTGCTACCACCAAAGCCCAGCGCAAATTGTTTTTTAATCTGCGCAGCATGAAGAAAAGTCTGGGCTGGATGAGTCAGCAGGAAATAACGGATATCGCTAAAGATTTAAAAGTTAAACCAGAAACAGTGCGGGAAATGGAAATGCGGCTGGCGTCTTCTGATGCGTCGTTTGAAGCGCATGATGACGATGATGAGCCACACTTCGCACCGGCGGGTTATCTGGAAGATCAGCGCTACAATCCGGCTGATATGATGGAGCAAAGCAATTGGGCTGATCAGTCGGGTGGTTCGCTACATCAAGCCTTAAGTCAGCTTGATGAACGTAGCCAGGATATTATCCGCGCGAGATGGCTGGATGAGAATAAACTTACTTTGCAGGAATTGGCGGATAAATACAGCGTTTCGGCTGAGCGGGTAAGGCAGTTGGAAAAGAATGCGATGAGTAAGTTGAAGGCTGCGGTGGAAATGGTGTAAAACTGCTGGGCTGATTGAAAAATCGCTCCCCGGATGAAATTAAAAAGCAATTTCATCCGGGCTAAACATTACTACAGCTTGTTGGGCTTCGCAAAAGCGCTCAGCCCAACCTACGCAACTTGTGCGCCACCACCGCCTACTTTTGTTCCACCACCCAGATGACCCGCCTCACTAATCAATGCCAGCCTCACTGCCTCCAGCTTCGGCATCTTGGCGGCACGCAACACTTCGTAAATTTCCGCCAGCTTGCTAAGTAATGTCGCCTTATGAATTCTTTCTTCTTTATTGCCCTCTGGCAGCTCACGAATTTGACGCAGTACTTGCGCGATTTCATCCCAATGGAAAGCGGCCGTTTGATCTTTCGGCAAACCGATTTTTTTCACCAGTGATTCTTGTCTGGAGGCAACATCCAGTATCGACGCGCGATATCTATCTGCGGCATCCATTAATACTTCCACGCGCTCATCAAGCGTACCTTTTTGAGTATCGTCTGGGTGTGGATAAAATGTTAATGGCATATGTCCTCCTCGAGGAAACTCTCTTTTAGTTATTAGATAATACCCCCATCTTTTATTAAGTATAGACGCTATATGAAAAAATAAAGGAGCTTTGTAGGTCAATAAATGCACAATATCAAGCGCTTATATTTTTTCTTATTCTATCCAACCCCCTATAACTCAATGCCTCGCTAATGCAGGGGGCCGTCACCTCCGGCATTCCATCCATATCAGCGATGGTGCGGGCTACCTTGATCAGCCGGTGATGCACTCTGGCGGAAAAATTGAATTTCGTCATGATGTGAGTCAATAAGTCTTGCGCCTCTTTAGCCAACTTCGCCATCACATCCAGCTCACTGGTACTGAGCAGCGCGTTGCATTTTGACTGACGCGTATATTGCACTTCACGCGCGAGAATAATTTTTTCTCGCAGCACCGCGCTTGACTCACTTCGTTCTTTTGTCTCGTTATTTAATTCTGTTTGCGACACACGCGCTACTTCCACATGCATGTCGATACGATCTAACATCGGGCCGGAAATCTTATTCAAATAACGCGTAACTTGATCTGGCGCGCAACGACAATTATCGTCACCACTACCCGCGTAACCACAAGGGCAAGGGTTCATCGCGGCGACTAACTGAAACTGCGCGGGAAAACACGTCTGATAAGCAGCGCGTGAAATAGTCACGCTGCCTGACTCCAGCGGTTCACGCAAACACTCCAGTACGTGACGATTAAATTCTGGTAGCTCATCAAGAAACAACACACCACGATGCGCCAGTGAAATTTCACCCGGACGCGGCGGACGACCGCCGCCGACCAGTGCGGGCCCAGAGCCACTGTGATGCGGCGCACGAAAAGGAATTTGTCGCCACTGCGCGATATTAAAACCCGTGTTGCTGATGGATGCCACTGCCGCCACTTCGAGCGCTTGCTCTTCGCTTAGTTCCGGCAAAATAGTTGGCAAACGACTGGCAAGCATGGTTTTGCCTGTACCCGGCGGCCCAACAAACAACAAACTGTGTTGTCCCGCCGCGGCAATTAACAACGCGCGCTTGGCGTGGGGCTGCCCTTTAACATCCGCCAAATCCATTGTATGCGTCGTCGTTGCAGGCGACGAGTCATGTGTACAACGCAACAAACTTTTCTCACCCTGCAAATGCGCGCACACATCAAGAATATGTTTCGCACTCAACACATGCGCCTGCTGCACCAACGCCGCCTCATGCGCATTTTCTTCAGGCACAATTAGCTGACGGCCAGATTGATACGCGCCAAGCACCAACGGCAAAATGCCCTTCACAGGCCGCAACTCACCCGAAAGCGCCAGCTCACCGATAAATTCATACTTCTCCAATTCCTCGCACGGCAACTGCCCTGATGCAGCCAAAATCCCTAGCGCAATTGGCAAATCATATCGCCCTCCCTCCTTAGGCAAATCAGCCGGCGCGAGATTAATCGTGATACGCCGCACCGGAAATTCAAAATGCGTATTCATCAACGCACTCCGTATACGATCTTTACTCTCCCGCACCGTTTTTTCCGGCAATCCCACCATATTAAAATTCGCCATGCCGTTAGAAAGATGTACCTCCACTGTAACAAGGGGCGCCACTACGCCGACAGTTGCTCGCGTGTATACAATTGCAAGTGCCATTTGCTCTTCTCCTAAATTAAAAATGAATATTTCAATCCGCAAAAACAGGAATGCCAAGATGAAGTCTTCCCGGCAGATGAACGGCGGACCGGGAGGTTCTGTTTCTTTTTCGCATCGCAGCGAGAAAAAAAAC